>CACXHH010000205.1 GCA_902767455.1 uncultured Eubacteriales bacterium | reverse complement strand
TGCCGTGGTCGACGTATCGATATCGTACTCGTCGTCAATAGCCATGTGACAGACTATCGCTTCGACTTTGACGTTCGGATCGTAAATTTTCATCTGCGCGCCGTAAAAACCGACGATAAAAAACGAAGCGATGAAAATGACCAGGATTATCAAAATTACGGATTTTCTCATACTTTTATTTAAATTATCAACCGAAAATTACTTTTCGTAATAATAAGCTTTTATCTTCATCGAATACATATAGAACGCGGCTACGAAAACTATCACGCCCAAAAGCATCAGTTTTGCATAAGCGAGCGTCAAACCGCCGGGCGTCGTGGACGATTCACCCAAAAACACGAACGAAACGAAAGCGTATATCGCCGACAGAACGAAAGCCGAAACGGTTGATATATTTTCGTTTGCATTGCCGTGAAGTTCGCCCGTCGTTGCGAACTGTTCGTTTTGCGGGTTCATAAGATCGAGCGTCGCCGAGAAGAATATGTGTCCGTACTGCATAAAAAGTATTCCTATAAACAGCATGGCGACGAAGCCGAAGGAAAGGTCAGCGAAATAATTGAACACCGAAATCGAAATAAGAACGGAAAAAAGCGAGCCGACGAGATTTGGTAAAAGCTTCGCGGTAAGCGGCCACGTTACGTTTACCGGTTTGGTTTTCTTGATATAGGCGGCTCTTCCCTCAGCGCTGAAAGACGTCGCGATTATTGCGTTTGAAGCAAACAGCGGTAACGAAATAATGAGTACGTTGAACGCAAACACAAGATTGTCGCCCCGAAGCGAAGTGCTTAAAAGCGAGAACACCTTGTTCATAAGCAATATCATTATCGGAACGATGATATATACCGACAAGAAGTTCAAAACCGTTCCTATCGAGCGGAAATTGAGCCGCAATTCTTTTATAAGGAAGGAAACGTTTGAAGAGTGGACGACGTTTTTCTTTGCCGACGCGAAGGGCTTTTTGTCAAACTCGAAGCTTTTACGCATTATCGCGTAGAAAACAAATCTCGTCGTTACGAACACGAGCGCGAAAAGCGCCGCGATTATCCCTATCATTGCAAGGAATTTAAGGAAGGTCGTAAACGAATACGCGTACAGCCCCGACGGAGTCTTTTCGCCTATAAAGATATAAACTATCTGCGAAAACGCGGCAAAACGAGATTGAAAACCTTGCAGGAAATTGTGGATAGCGGGTTTTAAAGTAGTCTGGTAAAGCGACATTATGTTGATGTTTTCGGGCATTACGTTGATAAGGGATACTATCCCTACGACGATTGCCGCGAGAACTATAACGAAAAGCGCGTACCCGAAGGCTTTAAACCGCATAAAAAACCTTACGACGTATTGCATCGGAACGGATAAGAGCGCGCCCACCACTACGGGTAGAGCCGTATAGATGAGCATAGGTATCCAAACGGCTATAAAAGCCCACCACGGAAGCATATTGACTGTGAACATGCTTATCAAAAACCCGATAACGATAGGATATAAAAGCGTAAAACTCTTGATTATCTCGTAAAAATAGAAAACGAGCAGTTTTGACAAAAAGACAACGCCTTCGCCCATCGGGAAGGTAACGAGCACCTTGTTATCGTCGGCAAAGTACATTGTTTTAACGAGCCCCGCCGTACACGATATTACCGATAACAGGAAAAACAAGGTAAGCGTGAACACCATTACCGAAGGTATTTCGTCAGCCCAGAACAAAACGAGAAGTTTTGAACACACGAGCACCAACGCAAAAACGACTACCGTGATTATTACGAATTTCAGAACGGAAAATACTATTTTCCTTATTAAGTTTTTCTTGTCTTTTACAAAAGAGAGATCTATTTTATCTCTCAACTGCATCATGACGAGAGCGAATAAACGATTCATTATGCTTTTGCAACGGTGCTTTCGCTTAAATTGAGTTTGTTATCTTCGATCGTTTTCATATAGAAATCTTCCAAAGAGCCGCTTCTTTCTATCTCTTCGAGCGTCATAACGCATTGAAGCTCGCCCTTTTTTATTATGCCTATACGATCGCAAAGTTTTTCGACTACGTCTATAAGGTGGCTTGAAAAGAATACGATATTGCCTTGCGCGGCGTGACGACGCATGCACTCTTTTACCTGAAAGATACTGTTAGGATCGAGCCCCGTCAAAGGTTCGTCAAGTATCCAAATCTTAGGATTGTGAACGAGCGCGGAAATGATCGTTATCTTTTGTTTCATACCGTGCGAATACGTCTTTATCTGGTTGTCGATAGAATCTTCAAGTTCAAAAAGCTTGACGTATTCGGAAATTCTCGCGTCCCTGTCTTCCTTTTTGACTTCAAAAATATCGGCGATATAATTGATATATTCTCTTCCGCTCAATTTTTCATAGAGCGCGTAATGGTCGGGAACGTAACCTATCTGGCGTTTTGACATTACGGGCTGCTTGGCGCAATCGAAACCGCAGACTTCTATCGAGCCTTCGCTTATCGGTTGTATGCCGACGATGGATTTGATTATCGTGGATTTCCCGGCGCCGTTAGGCCCCAAAAAACCGAAAATCTCTCCGCCGTGAACGGTAAAGGAAACGTTGTGAACAGAATAATGCTTATTGTTTCCGTAGCGTTTTGAAAAGTTGTTGAGTTGTAAAGTTATGCCTGCATCGGGGTTCATCGGTTGTTCTATACTCCTTCCGTTAAGGCCGGCTTCCAAAGCTAATTTATCAAGACGTATCTTTTTCAAACGAGCGTGAAGTTCGCGGTGCTTTTCCGCAAGGCTGAAAAACAGCTCGTATATAAACCACATTCCGAACCCGAGTAAAATATAGGAAACGAAATAGATCGCTTGGTATATGGGGTGGAAAGTGAAGGTGTAACCTCCAAGCTCGAACGACGCGGACAGATTGAATAGCCTGTTCGCCCATTCGCCGAACTTATCGGCGATGAAGTTGCTGTTGATGAAGAAGAAATCGACGCTTTTTCCTTGCGCGGTAAAGTAAACGTTAAGGAACAATACGAGCACGTAGTAAAGTAAAAACCAGAGCATCGAAGTTCCGAACAGCTTTATGTCGGGGCGTTCGAACTGTCTTAAAGCGACGCATACAAGCGGGAAGAAGAAAGCCGACCAGTGATTATACCAAAATCTTACTACGCCGTAACTGATTAAATTCGCGTGTTCGGCGTAGTTTGGCATCAGCATTGCGAGTATCGCGCCGAAAACGTTTATAAAATAAGTGAAATAGAAGAGTTTTTTCCATCTGAAAATCAGACAGATCGGCACTACGAACATCGCCGTGTTGCAAAGATGGAAAGGCCACGTCGAAAGATCCGGAAAAGTTTTATACGAGTAATCGGCGCTGAAAGTGATCATTGAGGAAACGCTCAAAAAAATAAGCGAATACCTTATCACTTTTTCGGGCTTGTCCCTAAGGAAAAAGTAGAGAGAAAGCGGAATAATAAACATAAGATAAACGAATATCCTATGCGTGGGGCTCATATCGTAAGCGTAGAAAGCGCCGCTAAGCCTTCCGAAAGTAAATTGCAAAAAGTAACACGGCAAGCTCGCAATAAGCATAAGAATCGTAACGCCCGCCGAAACGAGTATCGTTTTATAGTTTACTTTGTTAGTCTTATAATACCCGTCTTTGATATCTTTATACCAAGTATAACCCGATAAAGCGAGATATACGCCGCTTTCAAAAGAAAGAGTCAAAGTAAAAAGCGTTTGCGAATTGAACGCGTCGCCCGATCCGATCAAAGGATCGCAAGCAAGGATGGAGTGTATCTCTTCAACGAAAACAAGACACAGTACGCTTGCAAAGGGAAGAACGTATTTTATAAACGCGTCCGAATACTTCATCCTTCCGAAGAACAAGCGCATTACCGTCACGACGAACGCCGTTATCGAAAGATAATCGGCAATCATCGCAAACGCCGAAACGGCAACGCTTGCCCCTGAAAGAGCTGAAGCCTTTTCAAGACCTATAACATTATTTATAGCGTAAGATTTATCTACACAAAAATACCGGACGATGAAAATCAGGATCATAACGCCCGCTATAATATGATTTGAATATTTAAAATTTTTCAGTTTTCGGTTTGTATCGGTCAAATAAAAAATCGTAACGGCAAGCGCCAAACCGAAGAAAAAAAGTATATATTTCATAAGTATAATAACGTATTTATCTTTATTTACGTATATACTACAAAACAAAGTATCGTTTTGTTCAGAAAAAATAATATTTTTTTGAATATTTTATAATACTATAGTTTTATATAATATACTTTACTTATTTTATACTATTTATATACGTTTGGCAACTATAAAACGACGATTTTAAACTAAAAGCGACAAAATTCTTAATAATGACTCACTTTAAACAAAACGAAAGCTAAATTTTTAAAATCAATTATATAATGCTCGCGTTCGCTCGCGGTTTTTGTTCGAATCGCGCTCCAAACAAAAAAACCAAACCGAAACTCGGTTTGGTTTTTTTGGCAGGGGAGACGCGATTCGAACACGCAACCTACGGTTTTGGAGACCGCTACTCTACCGTTGAGCCACTCCCCTAAAAACATATAAATTATATTACATTATTTCTAAATAGTCAATAGATTTAGCTCGTTTTTTCAAAAAACGATAAATTATCTTTTCGTCCGTATTTTACCGCTTTAAAAGTTACGCCGCGCCGAGTTTTTCTCGGCGCGGCGGCATACTTTTTTTATTGTTTATCGGTTAAACGCTTTATTTTTCTTCGCGTTTTTTCTTACCCTCGCCGTCGGCAACGACTTCCTTCATTGACTTGATAAGCCCCGTTACGTTGGAAATCTCGGTAGGAACGACTATCTTCGTAGCTTCTGACTTGGATATCTTTTCGAGAGCTTCGTAGCCTTTGAGCGTAAGATACGCGGAGTTAGGATTAGCGTCGTTTATGGCTTTGATACCTTCCGCTTGCGCCTGATAAACTTTTAAGAGCGCTTCGGCTTGACCTTCGGCTTCGGTGATGGTGGAAACTTTTTTAGCTTCCGCGCGAAGTATCGCAGATTCTTTTTCGCCCTGTGCCGTTAAAATAGCGGCTTCCTTTTTACCTTCTGCGGTAAGAATAGCTTCACGTTTCTGTCTTTCCGCGCGCATTTGCTTTTCCATCGCTTCCTGAATATCTTTCGGGGGAAGAATGTTTTTAAGCTCTACCCTGTTTATCTTTATGCCCCAAGGATCGGTCGCTTCGTCAAGAATCAAACGCATCTGCTGGTTGATGGTATCTCTCGAAGTAAGAGTCTGGTCGAGTTCGAGATCGCCTAAAAGGTTACGAAGCGTAGTTGCGGTAAGGTTTTCGATAGCCTGCATTGGGTGTTCTACGCCGTAAGTGTAGAGTTTCGGATCGGTTATCGCAAAATAAACGACCGTATCGATCTGCATGGTGACGTTATCTTTCGTTATAACGGGTTGCGGCGGGAAATCCGCGACTTTTTCTTTGAGAGAAACGGTTGAAACGCGTTGTTCGAGTATAGGCGTTAAAAAGTGGATGCCCGCGTGAAGCGTTCTTGAATATTTACCGAGCCTTTGCACGATAACGGTAGAAGCCTGCGGAACTACGACGATACATTTTACTATCACGACGAGCGCGATAAATACGATGATCGACAAAATAATGATAAGAGGTAACGGCATAATTTATATCTCCTTTAAATTTTTTTATAAAAATGTTTTTAAGCTTATTTGTCGAATTTTTCGACGACGAGTTTGTTTCCCTTGATCTCTTTGACGACGGCGTATTCGCCCGCTTTTATTTCGTCGGAAGAAACTATCGTCCAGACTATATCGCGGAACTTTGCTTCGCCGTTTACAGATTCGCTTACGGTGGTCGTTACGAGTATCTTTTCGCCGACCAAGGCATCGGTATTCGTTTTGGTAGTGCGGGATTTAAGCTTCTTTACTATGTACACTCTTCCGACAAAGAGCAGTACGCCGGAAACGACCACCCATACGACGAGTTGCAACCAGAAAGGAAGCCCTACCGCCGCAATGACGAGCGACGCTATCGCGCCGCCGCAAAACCAGATGGAAACGAGTTCCGTAGTGGCTAATTCTATTCCGAGCGCCGCCAAAAATATGACTCCCCAAAATATCAGACAAAACAACTGACTTTCAAATAGATTCATCGGTAATTCTCCTTTTTCAAAGCCGACCGAAAGCGATATACGTTCGAGCTTTATCGACGCTGTAAAGCGTTTTTTCGCTTTTCGTGATTATATTATACAACATATCAGCGACACTGTCAATATACCTTCTCGTTATTTTACGCGATATTATCGGAAATTTTACTTTTTTCTCGTATTTTTTACGAGATTATACGCCTTACGCAAACGCTTTAAAATTCGTCGAGCAACGACGAAACGGCTTTAACGACTCTTAAAGCTTCGTCTTTAAAATGATTGCCCGGGTTAAGCTCAAATGTTACGTCCACGCCGAGAGCTTTAAAACTTTCAGCCGTAAAAAGCGTGTTGTCAAGCACAGTTTTAAGTATCGGATTTTTGACTTTCGATTCTTTATCGCCAAGCGAAAGATATAATTTTTCGGGTAGATTATCCGAGTTGATTACAGTGATATATTCTTTATATTTCGGAAACCATAACGACCCCGAAACGCTCGCCGCTCGCTTAAAGCAACTTGTCTTTACGGAAGCGTAAACGGCAAAAAGTCCCGCGAGAGAATACCCCGTTATCGCCATATACGACGGTTTTCCCCTCACAAGAGCTTCGGCTTTTGGTATTATTTCCGTCG
>CACXHH010000204.1 GCA_902767455.1 uncultured Eubacteriales bacterium | reverse complement strand
GTCTTGAAGCTTTAAAAACCGTTCTCGGCTTTATAATGCGCAGTAACGAAGAGTACATTATTCTTGCCGACTCAAACTCGGTGTTCAATATGAACTTCAACGACCTTCTCCGCTTCCACGTTTCCGAAAACGCCGATATCACCATGCTTTACGTCAAGAAGTCGGCTTCTGAAATTTCGGGCACCAACAACGCTATTTTAAAACTCGACGAAAACAATCGCGTAAAAGAAATAGCCATCGATCCGAGAATGAACGGCAAAGTAAATATTTACGGCAACATAGTCGTTATGAAACGCACTATGCTCGTTTCGCTCGTCAGCGAAGCCATTTCGCACGGCAGACGTCATTTTCTTAACGACGTCATCGGCAAAAACGTAAACCGTTTCAAGATACTCGCGTATCGCTACGACGGTTACTACGAAGAAATATCTTCTCTCAAACGTTTTTACGACGTCAATCTCGGGCTTATCAACCCCGAAACGAGAAACAAACTCTTCGGCACCGCCGAAATTTACACTATGATAAAGGACTCTGCTCCCACCAAATACGGCGCCAACGCAATCGTCAAGAACTCTCTTATCTCCGACGCCTGCGTCGTCGAAGGCGAAGTGTATAACAGCGTTTTGTCGCGCGGGGTAAAGATAAGCAGAGGCACGGTCGTCCGTAACAGTATTCTTATGAAGGGTACTATCACGGGCGAGAACGTACAACTTAACGCCGTTATCGCCGATAAGGGCGTAGTCGTCCGCGACAGAAGATGTTTGTCGGGCGCCGAAGACTTCCCGTTCTATATACCCAAAGAAACGGTCATCTGACGATGTTCCGACTGTAAAAGAGGTGATTTTATGAAAAAAACTGCTTCCGAAGAAAAACAGGTAAAGACGACCAAAGAAAAGGCTTCCGCTAAAAAGACCGTCAAAAAAGCCGAAAAAACGACTGTTACGGTCAAGAGAAAACCGACGGTTTTATTCGTTGCTTCCGAAGCCAATCCGTTTATCGCAACGGGCGGACTTGCAGACGTAATCGGCTCGCTTCCCGTAGCTCTTGCCGAGCGCGACAAATACGACGTCCGCGTTATTATTCCGCTTTACGGCACTATGGAAGAAGGCTACAAAACGCATCTTACGTATTTATGTAACTTCAACGTACCCGTCGCGTGGAGAAACCAGTATTGCGGTCTGTTCTCGTACAAGAAAAACGGCGTTACTTTCTATTTTATCGACAACGAATACTATTTCAAGCGCGACACTTTATACGGTCATTACGACGACGGCGAGAGATTTGCTTTCTTCTCGCGCGCGGTGCTCGAATGCATGCAGCATCTTGACTATTATCCCGACGTCATGCACTGTCACGACTGGCAGACAGCACTCTCGATAGTCTATCTCAAAACTATATATTCCGCGCGTTACGGTTACGACCATATCAGAGCGGTATTCACTATTCATAATATAGAATATCAGGGCAAGTACGGCAGAGAAACTCTCGAAGACTTGTTCGGACTTCCGCAAAACGTCGGGCCTCTTCTTGACTACGACGGCTGTCTTAATCTTATGAAAGGGGCGATACAATGCGCCGACTACGTGACCACCGTCAGCAGGACTTACGCCGAAGAGATAAAAGATCCTTATTTTTCTCACGGGCTTCAATACGTCATCAACGATAACGCGGCAAAACTCAAAGGCATACTCAACGGTATCGACGTAGATCTGTATAACCCCGAAAAGGATAAACGCCTTTTTGCTAACTTCTCGGCTGAAGATACTTCGGGCAAGAAGGTATGTAAAGCCGAACTTCAGAAGATGCTCAATCTTCCCGTCCGCGAAGACGTGCCGATAATCGCCGTTATATCAAGGCTCGTTTCTCACAAAGGGCTTGACCTTATCAAGTGCATACTCGAAGAACTTTTGTCCGAAGATATTCAGGTCGTCATTTTAGGTAAGGGCGAACCGTACTACGAAGGATATTTCAATTACGTTTCCGACACTTACAGCGGCAAATGTAAGACGATAATAGCATATAATAAGGATTTATCGTCAAAAATATATTCCGGGGCGGATATTTTCCTTATGCCGTCCAAGCAGGAGCCGTGCGGGCTTTCGCAGATGATAGCGTGCCGTTACGGTACTATCCCGGTAGTAAGGCGTACGGGCGGGCTCAACGACAGCATAACCCCCTTCAACGATTCACGCGAGAACGGAAACGGATTTGCGTTCACCAACTACAATGCGCACGAAATGCTCTACGTTATTAAGGACGCTATCTATACCTACGGCAACAAACCCGTTTGGAACAAGATAATGCATACCGCCATGACTACCGATTTTTCATGGGGCGTTTCCGCCGCACAATACGAAAAACTTTACGATTTGTTCATATAAAAGCCGTCGCCGCGGGGCGTAAAAAGCAACGCGGCGAAAGCTTGAAACTTTACGGAGAATTTAATGAATATAAACAACTTTACGAAAAAAGAAGCAAAAGTCGCCATCGAAGGAAAACTCTCTCGTTTTTTCGGCGTTTCCGCCAAAGAATGTACTAAAGAACAGCTCTATAAAGCCGTCGTTATGACGGTGAGAGATATTCTTTTAGAAAAGCGCAACAAGTACCACGCCGTGACCAAGGCGAATAAGTCCAAAAAAGTCTACTATCTCTGCATGGAATTTCTTCTCGGTCGTTCGCTCAAAAACAACGTCTACAATCTCGGTATCGAGCAGGCGTTAAAAGGCTCTTTATCCGATTTCGGCGTTACGCTCGAAGACCTTTACGAACTCGAGCCTGACGCGGGGCTCGGAAACGGCGGGCTCGGCAGGCTTGCCGCGTGCTATATGGACGGGCTCGCTTCTTTGAATTACCCGACTTACGGTTTCTCCATAAGATACGAATACGGTCTTTTCAAACAGAAGATCGTCGACGGTTGGCAGATGGAACTTCCCGACGAATGGCTGCCGGGCGGCGAAGTCTGGCTCACTCAACGCGCGGACAGATCTTTCCGCGTTAAATTCGACGGCAGGATAGTTGAAGACTGGAGCGACGACGGCGTGAAGATACACCACGTCGACGCCGTGGAAGTCGAAGCCGTTCCCTACGATATGATGATATCCGGGAAAGACAGCGAAGCCGTTTCCGTTTTAAGGCTGTGGAGCGCGAGAAGCACCAAGACTTTTGATATGCACATGTTCTCGCAGGGCGATTACGACAAGTGCATGAAGGAAAGCACAGAAGCCGAACTCATTTCAAAAGTTCTCTATCCTTCCGACAACCACTTTGAAGGCAAGTCTTTAAGGCTCAAACAGCAGTATCTTCTCGTTTCGGCTTCGCTTCAGAACATTTTAGCCGACCATTACACGAGATATAAAACTTTCGATAACCTTCCCGAAAAAGTGGCTATCCACATCAACGACACGCACCCCGCGCTTTCCGTACCCGAACTTATGCGTCTTTTGATGGACGAACACGGCTACTCGTGGGAAACGGCGTGGGATCTTACTACGAGAACGATAGCTTACACCAACCACACCGTTCTTGCCGAAGCTCTCGAAGTTTGGAACGAAGACCTTATCGAAAGGCGACTTCCGAGAATTTACGCTATAATCAAAGAGATAAACCAGCGCTTCTGCGCCGATTTGTGGAACAAATACCCGTCCGACTGGAACAGAATAGACAGAATGGCTATTCTCTCTCACGGCAGAGTGAGAATGGCAAACCTTGCCGTGCTTGGCTCGCATAAGGTAAACGGCGTATCGGCGCTCCACAGCAAAATTATAAAGGAAAGCATTTTCAAGGACTTTGCCGAGCTCACGCCCGAAAAGTTTACCAACGTCACCAACGGCATCGCGCACAGGCGTTGGCTGTGTCAATCCAACCCCGAACTCACTTCGCTTATCACCGACTGCATAGGCGACGGTTTCGTAATGGACGGCGAGAAGCTTTCCGAATTCAAGAAGTTTGAAAACGACGAAACCGTGCTTCACCGTATGCTCGAGATAAAACAGCTCAAAAAAGCCAAACTCGCGCAGTATATCAAAACGCATAACGGCGTGGATGTCGACGTTAATTCGCTCTTCGACGTACAGGCAAAGCGTATGCACGAGTATAAACGCCAGCTTTTGTTCGTACTGTATATAATCAATCTGTTTGAAGACCTTAAAGCCGATCCCGATATGAACGTTCAGCCAAAGACCTTCATTTTCGGCGCCAAAGCCGCTCCCGGCTACTATATGGCGAAACAGATAATCAAGCTGATATGCTGTCTTGCCGAAGAGATAAACAACTATCCCGACAAGAGAGTAAGCGACAAGATAAAGGTCGTCTATCTCGAAAACTATTCGGTCACCATCGCCGAAATGCTCATGCCTGCGGCGGAAGTTTCCGAACAGATATCGCTTGCGGGTAAAGAAGCGAGCGGCACGGGCAACATGAAGTTTATGATAAACGGCGCGCTCACCGTCGGAACGATGGACGGAGCCAACGTCGAAATGTGCGAACACGTCGGCAGAGAGAATATCTATATCTTCGGTATGACGGCTGACGAAGTCGAAAAACTCTGGAAGAGCGGCTACAACGCAAGCGCTTACTACCACGATAACGCCCGTATCAAACGCATTATCGAAAGCCTGAAACGCGGCTATAACGGGGTGGGCTTCGAGCTGTTCGCAAACTATCTCACCACAAACTCCCCGATAGCAGACCCCTATATGTGTCTTGCCGATTTCAGTTCGTATTTCGACACCAAAGGGCTTATCGACCGCGACTATCTCAACAAGGAAAAATGGGCGAAAATGTCGCTCAACAACGTTGCCGCAAGCGGATTTTTCGCGGCAGACAGAGCCGTCAAAGAATACGCCGACAACATCTGGGGGCTTAAACCCGTCAAATAATCAACGCAAAAACGATTTTTACCGCACGTAAGCAATATGTACCTTTCCTTCGATCCGCTCGATACGACGCATAAAAGTATCGTCGGTGCGGTCCCTGCCGATTCCGACGTGATTTTTTCCGTTATGTCCGACTGTAAAAACGCTCTCTTGTCGATTACTTCGGACGACGGTTTTGAAAGAGCTTACCCGATGACCGCGCTCTCGGGTAGCTTTTTTGCGTGCGTAAACTTGCCCGAAGGTCTTTACTGGTACCGTTTTTTTGCCGACGGCAACAGGTACGGTCGCGGCGAAAGGCTTCTTGCCGAACTTGATTCTAAGAGCGATTATCAGCTTACCGTGTATTCAAAAAGCTCGCTTCCCTTCTTCGTCGGCGGTACGATATATCAGATATTCCCAGACAGGTTCTGTAAAAGCGGAGATTTTTCCGTCGGAAAGAACAAAATAAAACGCTCCGACTGGGGCGGAGAGCCTACTTACCGCAACGAGTTCGGCAAAGTCGAAAATAACGAGTTTTTCGGCGGTAACTTCAAGGGGATAACGCAAAAGCTCGACTACTTAAAATCGCTCGGCGTTACCTGCGTTTATCTCAACCCCATCTCGAAAGCTTATTCTTCTCACCGTTACGATACGGGCGATTACCTTGAATTCGATCCCGTTCTCGGTACGGAAGCCGATCTTAAAACTATGCTTTCCGAAGGCGAAAAACGCGGTATAAGCTTTATTTTCGACGGAGTTTATAATCACGTCGGCGCCGACAGCGTTTACTTCGATAAGTACGGAAATTACGGCTCAAAGGGCGCGTATAACTCAAAGGAAAGCGAGTATTACGACTGGTTCGATTTTACTTCTTATCCCGATGTTTATACTTGTTGGTGGAACTTCGTAAATCTTCCCGCGATAAAGAAAGATTCGCGCAAATTTCACGATTTTATCTTAAATAAAGTGTTGCCCAAATATTACGAGCTCGGTTTTAAAGGCGTCAGGCTCGACGTGGTCGACGAGCTTGACGAAGGCTTTTTGCGTGATATAAAGAAAAAGACGAGCGAGTATTCTTCCGACAACGCCGTTATAGGCGAAGTT
>CACXHH010000203.1 GCA_902767455.1 uncultured Eubacteriales bacterium | reverse complement strand
GCAAATTTATATAATAATGACTTTTGGCTCGGGCGTAGCCCGTAATATCCGCAAAGCGGATATCCAAAACGTCTCGGCGATTTTAGGGCGATGGCTTGCAGGGGAGATAAAAAATCGCTTCGACCTTATTCTTTTTGCCTTCCGGCAAAAACTTCGCGCATCACGCGCATCAATTATATAATAATTATATATTGATACGGTTTTATTTTACAACCCGAAAGGGACGTTGTCAATACCCCTTCCGATAAAACATCGGTCTAATGCGATAGTTTGTTTTTTGATTACGGTCTATTTTTTTAGTTTACAATTGTTTTCGTTCGTGATATAATGTATTTGTACGCAAAGCCGTTTCGCGCGATAAGGAGAAAATATGCAGATAAAAAATAAGCCGATACTGAACAGGGAGCAGAAATATTCGCTCGATTTAAAAAACGAGCACGACTACGAAGTCATACTCGCCGTTTGCGAAGCGCTTTCGAGCCCCGCGCGGTTGGATATAATAAAACACCTTCAGAATCCGCCATTTATAAAGACGGTGCCCGAGCTCGTGAGCGAACTCAACATCCCCAAGACGACGCTCGTTCACCACCTTCAGAAGCTCGAAAACGCGGGCATCATAGCTACGCGTTACAAATCTTACAGCCACGGCACCGTAAGGCTCGTCACAAGACACGTTCAGGGCATTGACGTCAACGTTTACTGGAACAACCAGACGGATACGCACAAGACGGCGACGTTTGAACAATCTCTCGGCGTCGGTCAGTACGCAGACTTTTCGGGCGCCCCTTACGAGATACAATTTGCAACTTCCGACGCGCAATTCCGCCTTGAAGAAAATTATTTCTCGTCCGAAAGGTACGCCGCCCAGCTTCTTTACTCACGCGGCGGGATGATCACTTACTACTTCAATAACTTCATCGCAAAGCGCCACCAAATAAGCGACGTATCGTTTTCGCTCGAAATATGTTCGGAAGCGCCGTTTTTCAACAACGACTTCCTGTCCGACGTTACGTTCTTCATCAACGGTAAGGAAGTGGCGACCTACGTTTCCGAAGGCGACTACGGCGACAGACGCGGGTTTTTGAACCCCGCTTGGTGGCCCGACGTCAACACTCAATACGGAAAACTCGTCACTCTTTCGGTAAACGATAAAGGCGTGAGCGTAAACGGGGCGCTGGTAAACGAAAAGATTTGCTTGAAAGACCTTAAACTCCAAGACGGAAACAAGACGATACTGTCTTTCGGCAACAAGGACACCGCGGAACACGTCGGCGGCTTCAACCTTTTCGGCGCGGGCTTTGGCGACTACCCGCAGGATATTTGTATGTTTATAAAGTACGATCTCGACTGATCGCCTTCTTTTTTTGAAACATACGCCCGTATTTTTTATTAAAAGCAGGGCTATAAGTCGATTATCGCGCATTTTTGCCGCTTTGCCGCCGTAATGCGGACAAAGGCGCTATTGCGCAAAAATTTTCGTCGGCGCATAAAAAAATTAAAAAACGTTCTTTTCAACTATTGTAAAAACCGCGCAGATTTGATATAATAAACAAAATAAGGATTTGGAGTAAAAAATGCTTAACATCACTAAAACCACCGAAAACGAAGCGCTTACCATCGCTCTCGAAGGCTGGCTCGACACGACGAGCGCCCCCCAACTCGAAGCCGAACTCAAAGCTTCATTAGACGGCGTCACCGCGCTTACGTTCGACTTTACCAAGCTCGAATACATTTCTTCGGCAGGGCTTCGCGTTTTGTTGTCGGCGCAGAAGAGAATGAACGCGCAAGGCTCGATGAAGATAACCAACGTCTGCGAAACGATAGCCGAAATATTCGAAGTAACGGGCTTTGCCGATATCCTTACGATAGAATGATCTTATACGTCAACGCGTGCGTGAGAACGCTCTCCCGCACCGACCGCGTCGCCCGCGAGCTTTTGAAAATTCTCGGCAAAGAGTATAAAGAAGTAAAGCTCGCAAAAGAAGATATTCGCCCGCTCGACGAAGCAACGCTCGAAAAACGCACTGCGCTTGCGCAAAAGAACGATTTTCGGGACTCGCTCTTTTCTTACGCTAAGGACTTTGCCGCCGCCGATACGATAGTCGTTTCGGCGCCCTTTTGGGACGGCTCCTTTCCGTCTATACTCAAAGTCTATCTCGAAAACGTTTACGTGATAGGGCTGACGTCGAAGTATCTAGGTGACGGAACGCCCGTAGGGCTTTGCCGCGCGAAAAAGCTTTACTACGTTACCACCGCCGGCGGAAAATTCATACCCGATTTTTCTTACGACTATCTCAAAGCGCTCGCGACGACTTCGTTCGGCATCCCCGAAACGATTCTCATAAAAGCCGAATTTCTCGACGTTTACGGCGCCGACGAGCAGGCTATTATCGAAAAAACGATAAACTCTTTACGCAACGAGCCGTAATTTTTTACGGGACGTGGCTTCCTTGCCCGTCCTTTTTTATTGACTTTATTATAAATACGGGAGAAGAAAAGTATGAACGGGGTAGTATTGTATTTTCACGGCAGATACGGAAGCGCCGAAGAAGCCGACCGCTTTACGCGACTGTTTCCAGGTCTCTCCGTCGTGGGAGCCGATTACCTTTCGGCAACGCCTTGGGAAGCCGAAAAGGAATTTCCGCTCATCTTCGACGAAGCGACGAAAGGAAAACCCGCTATCGTCGTGGCAAACAGTATCGGCGCGTATTTCGTCATGCAAGCGCTTGGCGACAAAAAGATAGAGCGCGCTTTTTTTATCTCGCCCGTCGTCGATATGGAAAAGCTTATTCTCAAAATGATGAACGCGGAAAACGTTTCCGAAAAAGAGTTGACCGAAAAAAGGACGATTACGACGAAAAGCGGTGAAATACTTTCGGCGGACTATCTCGAATACGCAAGAACGCACCCCGTCCGCTGGACGGCGCCCACGCATATCCTTTACGGCGAGCGCGACGATATTACGGACGTCGGGACCATAACGGCGTTCGCAAAAAAAATCAACGCCGCCCTTACCGTCATGCCAAGCGGCGAACACTGGTTCCACACCCCGCCGCAAATGAAGTTTCTCGACGACTGGATAATAAAATCAAAGCCGTGAAGACGATTTTTATCATCTTCACGGCTTTTTTTTCGGGTTTAAAATACGACTTGTTCTGACGGTTTCGCAAAAATGCGGGAAGATCACTCGTCGGATTCGAGCCCTTTCAGCTCTTCCTGTTCTTCCTTGGTGAGTTTAACGTCGTCGCCGGCGCTCGATTTTTTGAAGGTCACGGCGTCGAGCGGGTATTCCTTATACAAAAGGCTCCCGTCGTGATTTTCTATCCTTATCTTGACGAGAAATTTAAGCATATTGTTGCCGATAACGATACCCGTTCCGTCGGGGCAGGTGACGGTGGAGCCTATTTTGGGCATCTTTTTATACACCTGCGAATAATAATCGTTTTCGTATTCAAGACAGCACATAAGCCTTCCGCACAGCCCGCTTATCTTGCCGGGGTTGAGCGAAAGCCCTTGCACCTTTGCCATTTTGATAGTAACTTTGCGGAAATCGGGCATACACGAAGCGCAGCAGCACGCTCTGCCGCAAGGCGCGATGCCGCCGAGAATTTTTGTTTCGTCGCGAATACCTATCTGGCGAAGCTCTATCCTTAAATGGAAAATGGACGCGAGATCGCGGACGAGTTCGCGGAAGTCTATTCTGCCCGCGGCGGTAAAGTAGAAAATGACTTTACTGCCGTCGAAAGTGAATTCGACGTCTATAAGCTTCATCTTGAGCTTATGCGCGGCGATACGCTCTTCGGCGACCTTCTTCGTTTCGGGGATCTTGGCGATATTCGCTTCAAAACGCTCGATATCCTTCTTCGTGGCCTTACGAAGAACGGGCTTGAGCGGCTGAACGACTTTGTCGTCATCAACGTCGATAACGCCGTGACAGACGGTGGCGAATTCCACCCCGCGCGCCGTTTCGACGACGACGTTGTCGCCCTTTTCTATATGCTCTTTGTTGGGGGCAAAGTAATAAAGCTTTGCCGAGTTTCTGAATTTTACACCGATAACCTTTGCCATTCGGCTTTTTCCTCCATTACGGCGAACAGTACGCCGTCGATAACCATCGTCGCGTTGGCGTTGAAGTTTACCTTTTTTTCTGTTTGATCGAGCTTATCTATTATCCCGATAAACACGCCCGGGCGATAAGCTTTATTT
>CACXHH010000202.1 GCA_902767455.1 uncultured Eubacteriales bacterium | reverse complement strand
GAAAAGTGCTCAAAATGTTCGCGAAAGGTATTATCGGTGTTATAGCTTCGGTGTTTCTTACCTATCTTCTGTTCAATCTCGTTTTCAAACTCGGGTTCGTACAGGAACTTTTAATGAAGTTTACCGACTGGCTCACTTCTCTCGACAACGGCTTTGCGAAGTTTCTTCTCAATATCAGGATAGACTTCATCGTGACGGCGATAGTGCTTTTCCTTGTGATACGCATACTGATAAGGCTTTTCGCGGGTGCGCTCGCGTCCTTCTTCGGATCGAACGTTGCGCTCATAAAGGGGCTTAACAGCCTTCTCGGCGCGGCGCTCGGGCTTGCGCTCATGGCGGCGCTCGTTCTCGTGGTGATGCAGGTTGCGTATATTCTCGATAGCACGAGGGAACCCGCGCTCGAATTTTTGACGGGAAGCTTCTTCCGTCTTGACTACGTTTATCTGAACAATCCGTTCGCGCTCGTCTGGAATATGATAGCTTAATTGCAACGTAAATAATAACGCCGCGGAAGGAATAACGCCTTCCGCGGCGATTTATATGTAACGGTTTTGTTTGGCGTAGACAAGCGAAATATACGTTAAGTTGATAATTTCAACGCCTTTTTAAGAAAACTATTGACAAGATATGCTACTCTTGGAGACAAATAAAAAACTTTAAAATATATATTTTTATTGGAACAATCTAAACCTATGGGGGTATTAAAATGATGAAGAAAACTATCAGAATAATAGTTTTTATTGCATCGATATTCCTTGCTATAATAGTTGTCTTGTTCGTTTTTATCATATCAAATCCCGAATTGATGTTCGGCAAACCTTACGGACCGTATCATCATGAAGCGCTGATCACCATTCCCACAAAGGTAGTGACCGTCGGGCAAAAGCGTTACACGTGGTTTGACCGCGAGATATATCTTATTGACGATAACAACATTGTATTATCCACCGCACGCATACCGAGCGATGACCGTAATATAATCGGCATAAACGATATTACTACCGACGGAGAAAACCTTATCGTAGCCGCATTGAACGCAAAAAACGGGCTGACAGTGTTTTCTTCGGATTTAAAGTATAAAGAAACTCTTGTGTCGAGTAGCGTCAGATCTGCGCTCGTCGCAGGGGATTACATTTATTATTTCAGGTCAAACAGCGCAGGAGAATATTTTGAATTACGATGTTTCAATCGTATAACAAGAACCGACAGTTTTGTTTCGGAAAGGTTTTCAAACGACACCGTCACCATAAACGGGGTTACAATATACGCTAACTATAAAGGCAACCTATACACCGTTGCCGATATCGATAAAGTTAATCAGGCAAACGACTATATTTTGAACGAAACGGAAGAATACGGCTTTAATTATCATTCTCAAACGCAGCTCGGGTTTTGCTATAACGGCACGACGGGAAGAGTGAGTGTTGCCGACGGGCGCATCACGCTCGTTTACGACGGCAAAAACTATGAGCTTGATTGCTCTGAAATAAGTTATTTATATAATCGGATAGTTATAAACGACCATAAATTGTTTTTTGCGGAAGTCGATTATAAACAAAATGATAATTGTATTTACGATTATTGTATTTGCCACGTTGGGGGGTCGAGATTGATATCGTTTGATTTTGTGACGAAGACCTTTAATATCGAAAACGTACTTAATGAAAATGAGTATTATATATCCTTCGGAGAAGGTTTTGTAAGTCATTATTCAGACGGCAAACTGTATAGGAACGGCGAAAACGTCGCTTCTGTTTCCACAATAAAGCCACAAGGTGAATTTATGCTATACGGCAAAACAAATCGCGGCGGAACGACAAAAATCACGCGTTCGGTATTTTTCGATACCGGATCAGAAATCTTTTATCGGTTTGACGATTATTCTTACCTGCTAAAGAACGAAGTATGGTAAATATTTTGTTCCGGAACGAAAATTGCTGTGAACTCAGCGAATACGAAAAAGTCGGCGCCGCGCGACCAGTCAGGATAAAATACTTAAAACACAGTAAGATAATCGTCGGGTGCGAAGCGATCGCGTTTTATGAAGACTGCCCATTACGCCCGTAAGTCAACAAAAGAAAAAAGCGGAAAGAAGAGAAAACGTTAAATAAGTCGGTTAGTATCCGTCTTATCAACAAAAATAACGGCGGGCGCGAAAAGCGCCCGCCGCAGTTTTATTCGCTGTATTTTACGCTTATTAACGCGTGCCGTCAGCTTACCGCAACGCTGCTGTAACAAGTCGTTCTGCCGTAAGTATAGGCGTTGGTGAAGCTATAGCTCGTTCCGCCGATAGTCACGGTGTGGCTGCCCGAAGATTGTAACGACAAGTTATACGCCTTAACGGAGCTTTCCTTCGTTATCGAGCCGTAACCGAGAATAATTATCGTGCCGCCCGTTATCGAAGCCGTGCCGTCGTAATCGATAGCCGCCGCCATCTGGCTGTTAGGACCTCTCGTTATCACGATACCGCCCGTCTGCGTGTAGTTGCCGTTGCTGTCGATGCCGTCGGTGTCGCCGGCGGGGGAAACTGTCACGTCGAGATAACCGTCGCTTATGATTATCTGCGGAGTGGTTTTGCCCTTGCAGGCGTTCAAACCGTCGTCGTTTGCCGTTACGCGGATATTGCCGCCGCTTACGTTGATAACATTGGCTTCAAGACCTTCGTAGGAACTGTCTATTTCGATAGTTCCGCCGCTGATATTGAGAACGTAGTCGGCGTGTATGGCGTCGGCGCCGGATACCGTCTGCTGACCGCCCCAACCGCCCCAACCGCCGAATCCGGGGCCTGCCTTGCCGCCGCCCGTGGTGGAAGTGGGCGAATATACGTTCATCGTGACGGTGCCGCCTGTGATCTCTATCGTTCCGAGCCCCGTGCCGCCCGCCGTAAAGGTGGTGCCGTAATCTGCGTGAAGCCCGTCGTCGTAGCTCTTTATATCGATAACGCCTGCGGAAATTGTCAGAACGTTCTGTACCTTCACGCCTTTATACGAAGTCGTGCTCGCGCTCGACGCGGTATAACCGCTGTAAGAACCCGTGTAAACGATAACGGTGGGCGCGTAACCGTCGGCGTCGGCTTCCATAGTAAAGTTATGAGCCGCCTGTACTCCGTCGCCTGCGGCGTAGACGGTAAGAGAAGCAGCGCCCGTAATCGTCACGTCGCCGCGGGTAACGCCGCTTTTGTTTGCGTCGGTGTTCTGAGTTTTAACGCCGTCGCCGTTGGTGGAAACGGCAACTACCGCTCCGCTCAAAACCGTAATGGAATCGTTGCCTTTGAGCGCGTTGTTGTACGCCGTGACTTTTAACGAAAGCTTCTGTATTTTAAGGTCCTTCGTGGTGTGAACGCCGTTGTTGTAATTGCCGGTAACTACGAGCGTGCCCGTACCTTTGAGTTTCAAGTCGGCTTTGGCGTAGATAGCTCCTTCGCCGAGCGTGTCGCTGTCGACCGTTTTTACGCTTCTCTCGTCGACGATAACGTTTTCCGTGTCTTTCTTTGCCGAAATATCGACGCTCGCCGCCGAAGTTGCTTTGATGGGCGAATCGCTTGAATTTTTGATCGTGACTCCGTTGAGTTCGATAACGACTTCGTCTTCTTCTCCCGCCTCAACGAGGATCTGACCTTCAAGGTAACCGCTCAAAGAGTATGTGCCGGCGGCGGTTATCGTGTAAACGTTGCCGTTATTCGAGTAGGCGCCGTCAGTCGTGGTAATGCTGAACTCGCTCGTCGTTTCACTTGCGGTGATGGTTTCGTCGGTAACGGCGCTTGCCACGGTCACGCTTGCGGAATTGCCGCCCGCGCTCGAGGCGCCGCTCGTAGTGCCGTTACCCTTCGTTTCCGACGCGCACGCAACGGTCGAAAGCATAGCGATACAAAGTAATGGCGTCAATAATTTTTTCATTGTTTTGCTTGTCATAAAACCCTCCTTTCGGGGCGCCGTAAAGTCGTTACCGCGCGCCCTTTTTATTTATTTTATAACACGCGGAAGTTAATTTTTCATTAAAAAATCCGACTTTTTCGGGGTATTTTTTTAAAAAACACAGAATGTTTTGCTTGTAAAAAAACGCCGTATTTTCACCCGTTCCGTCCGTAATATAATATAGTTACATATATAATATATTCGTAGCGTACCAAAAAAAAGCAACGAAAAAAGCGGGTTGCCCCGCTTAATAATTAAGTCGTAAATTATTTTTCGTCTTTTTTGCCGTCGGAAGCAAAGTCGAAAACGATTTTTTT
>CACXHH010000201.1 GCA_902767455.1 uncultured Eubacteriales bacterium | reverse complement strand
TATCTCGTTTACGACCTTACGCATAGACGTTAAGTCGACCTTATCAAGGTTTTCTTCGTCGAACTTTTCTTCGGAGAAGTCCTGAAGATCTCCTACGATATTCTTAACGTCGTCCAAAAGAGCAGTTATCGCGCGAAGGTTTGTGATGACGTTTTCATTGTCGCATGTTGCGAGAAGCTCGTAGGCGGGTTTTAAAACGCCTTTAAGGTCTTCGGGGAGCTGTTCTTCGATGTTGAGATTGATGAACTCTTCGCCCGACGCCCACTTTTCGCCTGCCGACTTCATAAGGTTGGCAACTATCTTGCGGGCTATCGTGGTATTTTCGATGATGTCGATAACATCGTTGAGCGGAGTTACGTTGACTTCGGAAAACTCTGAGAAATCGTTCGCCGAGAAGGACGCGACGGAGTCGTAAGCCCGTGAAAGCGCTTCTATTTCGTCGATAAAGTCGTTAAGGTCGTCGATGACCGTTTCGTAAGTGGTGGCGTTGAGTTTTTCGAGCGCGGGATCGAGATCGTCCTTAACGTCCTCGGGGAGCTGTTCTTTAAGGTTGAGCCCCATAAACTCTTCGTAGTTGAGCCACTTACCGCTTGCGTAGGAAAGTATCTCGGCGATAATCGCGCGAATAGGTTCGTTCTTGCCGATGCCCGTAAGTATCGATCTTAGCGGCGTAACGTCTATGTTTTCGACGTTTGAAAAGTCCATCGCGCCGAGATTGACTATCGCGGGAGCGACTTCGGCGACCGCCGTTGCGTCTGCAACGATATTCGATTTCGCGCCGTTACCCACTTTATAAGTGGTAGTCATTTCAAAAAGGAAGCTCGTAAGATAATATTCTGCGGCGACGACGGGCTGTTTATCGACGTTTTTGAGCGCTTCGGCTATCTTGGCGCCCTCTTCGCTGCTTGACTCGATAACTTCCTCTTCTTCGAGTTTGGTATAGACCTTACCTGCGTTCACGAGATAGCCCGTCACAGGCATCAGGATACAGCTTACGGCAACGACCGCGCACAGTATCGAAATGATAAGCCCGTAAAATCTCGATACGGAAGACTTGTTATTTGCAAACTTTTTGAATATCGCGTTGACGATGGCGCCGAGTATCATAGTTACGAGAGAAAGCGCTACGAACAACAACACGAACACGAGCGGCGCGGCTACGCCTAAAAGAAGCGCGGGCAAGTATTCGGCAAGCGTCGGCGAAGCGGCCGAAAGTTCGGCAAGTTGTTCGCCCATTTTGTCGGTAATGCCGAGATTGTCGTTTACGGCGTTATAGATAGTGTCGCCGTATTGCCCCATGGCGTAGTTGGTCAAAATTACCGCTACGACCGCCGAAAGCAGTACGAACACGAGCCTTACCATAGACCTGAATCCGCCCCTTGACAGTCCGACGAAAATTTCAATGACAACGAACAGCCCTATGAGCGCAATATACGCTATATTGACTATTTTTAAGTAATCCATAAAATCTCCTTACGCCTTTGCGGCGTTTTTAATATTATATATATCATATTATATATATCGTAGTAACAGCTCGCCTTTTTCGCGAAAAGTCGCGGCAAAGGCGTTTTTTTATTATCTGCGTTCGGAAATCACGTCGTTGAAGCTCTGCGCGATAAAGAACAGGTGGTCGCCCGCGCGTTCGAGATTGTTGACGAGATTGATGAACACGCCCGAAGATTCGGGGCGGCAAGTGCCTTCGTTGAGCCGCTTCATGTGCCCGTCGAGAAGTTCTTTTTTGTAGGAGTCGATCTTATCTTCGAGCGCTTCGGCTTTGGCGAAATCGAACGTCGGTTCGAGCTTCATCGCGTCCGTCGCGCTGTCGTAAAGGTTCAAAATGGTCGCGAACATATCTTTAAGGTCGACGATAACGCTGTCGGAAAACACGAGTTCGTCGTGGATATAGCGCGTGGTGTAGCGCGTAACGTTGTCAGCAAGTTCGGAAAGACGTTGAAGGTCGGGAAGCGCCGAATACACCGCGGAAACTATCTTTTCACTCGACAAGTCAAGGTTCTTTGCCGAAAGTTTTACGATAAACGACGTTATATCCGCCATTTCTTCGCTTATCGCCGCTATCTCTTCCTTGACGGTTTCGGCGGCGGATTCGTCCTTGTCCATAAACCCGTTGAAGGCGACTTTAAGCGAATTTATAGCTTTCACGGACATAGCGACCGTTTCGTTTATCACCGCGCCGACCGCAACGCCCGGGGCATTCAAAAGCCTGTCGTCAAGACGAGCGGAAGGCTTTCTCGCTTTCTTGCCGTCGGGTATAATCTTTTGCGCCGCCTTTACGAACAAGTTCGTAAACGGAATAAAGATGAGCGTACAAAGCACGTTGAACGACATGTGGAATATGGCTATTTCCATCTTCTTGGACTCGATAAGATTATCCCAGAAGTCGCCGAAGCCGCTCCAACACCACAGCAGGACAAGGAATATCGCCGAACCGACGAGATTGAACAAAAGGTGTATGACCGCCGTCCTTTTAGCGTTCGTAGAAGCGCCTATCGACGAAATTATCGCCGTAAGACACGTTCCGACGTTGGTGCCGAGTATAACGAAGTAGATGCTGTTTCCGC
>CACXHH010000200.1 GCA_902767455.1 uncultured Eubacteriales bacterium | reverse complement strand
GCGTTCAACCTCCTTTCGGATTTTGAACGCCGTTTTTTCTTTTAAAATATTTTGGGGCCGCCGCTTAACGCGACAGCCCCTTTTTTTATACGGTGTATCAGCCTTGTTTTTTGAGCGAGCCGTCGGCTTTCATCGCGACGTAGGTAGTAGGATTCCCGCGTACGCTCTTGTATATCGTTCCGTCGATATAAGTGAACCAGTCGGGCCAGCTGTACGTCTTTGCCGCGCCGAGAACGGTGCCCGTAGCCTTTGCCGTTATCGTGAACAGGAAATCGTCGTCAGCCGCTATCCCGATGGCGGAATATGGCATAAAGCACGTCATTACGTTGCCTTCGATACGGCACATCATTCCGTTATCGAGCGAAGAAGTTCCCGACGCCCTTTCCGTCATTTTATTGCTCGGCCAGTACGAAAGCTTGATCGCTTCGCCGAACATAAAGTCAGCGGTAAAGGTGTTTTCGTTTCTTGAAGTTGTCGTCGTGCCGACTTGATAGTAGACTTCAAACGTGTCGCCGGAAACGAAAGCTTCCGATTTTATCACCGTAAAGGTTATACCGTCAGCGTTTCTCGTCCACCCGAAGTTCATAAACGAAGCCGTGGCGTCTTCGTAGTCGGCTTTTGCCGAAACCGCGGTCGTCCATTTGCCGTAAGCGTAGCTTTCACCCGCTTTGCAGTGTTTGAGATAATACCAAAGGATATCGTTGCTTCCCGATTTGTCCGTGTCTTTATATACCACCGACCAACCGTCGGAAGAGACCGCCGTCTTTACGGCGCTGTAAGAACTCGGAACTATAAGTATAACGTATCCGTCGCTTAAAACGCCGAACGCGCCCGCTTCTATACCTGCGGCAACGTAATACTTGTTCTGTATCGGGCCTTTGACGTTGTTCCCGAAAGTATATGTCCTGTCGGAGAACATAAGCGCCGAAGCTCCCGTCGTTGCAATATACCCCGCGTGCGCGCGTATCGTTGCCATAGCGTTTTCGCCGTACACATCAAATTCTTCGAGAGTGTTTTCGGGCGTTAAAGTAATATAATCGTAAACCATCATTCTGTCGACCGCGGAAGCGTAGTTAGCGCCGAGCATATCCTCTCTTACCCAAGGATCGATAGCCGAACCGACTTCGGAAAGGATCGAAAGACTTATTTCAAGTTCCGAGAAGTTATCTACATCAACTCCGAAGTTGGTCAGGAAAGCTTTCGGAATAATCCCGTAGACCGCCGTCTTACCGTCTTCGTAATCTGCGACGTTTGAATATCCCGAAGTCATAGTCACGGCGGGCGAAGAATAGTTTTTTGCCGACAGACTGCCGTCTGCGAAGAAGTATACGCAAACGTCCGAGCCGCCGCGGTCGTTCTTCGTTCTCGCGCCGAAATGGAAGAAGTAATCGACGCCGTCCTTGACGCCCGTAAGATCTACTTCGTTGCTCGTGACGTTCTTCACGTAAATACCGTCTTCGTTGCGGTAAATATAGGCGTTCCAAGCCGTCGTGTCCGCGTTGTTTTGACCTATCGTTCCGAGTTGTGCATATGGTATATCTTCAAACACCGCGTAAAAGTCGGTTTGTTCGTAAACGATAAAGTCCGAAGTAACCGTTCCGTTTTGAGTTTTTGACCAGCCTACGAACAGTTTTCCGTTTGCAGAAGGCGTTTCGCCGCCGTAATTTGCCGTATCGCCTTCTTCGAGTTTGTAGCTCGCGATAACGTCGTTTCCGTTTATGAAATTGACCGTGAACGAAGTTTCGGGGATAAGCCCGAACGTCGCCGATACCGAAATATCCGTCGTTACGTCGGAGATGACATAGCTCGTCTGCGCGCCGACGTTTACTCCGTTTACGATAAGCGAAACTACGGTATATCCTTCGTCGGGCGTGGCGAATACCGTTACGCCGCCGTGATATTTAGCGGTAGTCGCGCTTGCGGTAAGGCTTCCGTTTTCAGGTGCGGAAAGCGTAACGTCGAAAGTCGCTTCAAGACATATCGGGATATTGTATTTGCCGTAGTTGTAACTTTCACCCGCTTCGCACCATTTGACGAGATAGTTAAGGTTATCGGTAAGTTTTCCTGTCTTGTTCCATGCAAGAAGCACCGTCGTCCAGCCGTCCGCCGATATTTTCGCTTTAAGCGAAGTATAAGCGGAACTGTTTGGCTCTATAAGTACGACGTACCCCGCTTTAACGACTTCGAACGCAACGCCTGCGTCGATAGTGGCGAAACCGTACTTAT
>CACXHH010000199.1 GCA_902767455.1 uncultured Eubacteriales bacterium | reverse complement strand
GATAACGCTTGCGATAAGCACCGGGATAAGCGAATTGTCGTTATGATAAGCGTAATTATGCACGCCGAGTTTCTGCAAGAAGAATACGCCGATCGAAAGCGTAAAAACGTATAAGAACGATTTGACCGCAAAATCTTTGTCGACGAAGATAAACGCGAGCAGGCAAAGCGGAAAGTTTGCGATAAGCGAAAACCAGGTGAACCAACCGCTCGTGATACCCGCTATATAGTTGATGATAACGGCTATACCGCTGACGCCCATAGGTACGAAATTACCTATTATGAGCAGACAGTAATTAAGGGAGTCAAGCAACCCCAAAGCTACTATCAGCAGACATTCCGACAAAAATTTGACTACCGGACGTTTAGTCATAGCTTTCTTCCTTTGCGGCTTTTGCGGGCTTATCCGCCCGCGCCTTTCGCACTATAAAAATATATACTTTTAATTATCTTTTGTCAACGATTTTTAAATCGATTTTTTCAAAATCGATCTTTAATTTGGCGAGCGTTTTTTATCGCGCGAAAAACCCGACGGGCTCGCCGTCGGGCGCAAAGAGAAACTTTATGTATTTTACGGCTTTTTTACGGCTCCGCGTCAGCCGTTTCCGTTTCCGTTGCCGTTCCCGGGAAAGAGCGGAAGCTCGAAGAACCCCGCGCACACTTCCTGCGAATATTCCTGACAAGGCGGGATATTGCAGTAACCGTAAGCGGGGATAAGAAGTTCCACGGGCATTACGATCTTCAAAATCACGGTAACGCAGCAAGTGACGGTGAACGTGTTTTCGGCGGTATAAGCGCCTTCGGTCGCGATGAGCGAAACTACGGCTTGCGTGTTATACGGTATGACCGACGGCTGCGGCACGAAGAGTATCACGTCGTGCGAAAAGCACGCGGTTGCGTTCGCCTTGCCCTCGACCCCCGCGGCATCGACGTAAAGAACTTCGACGGGAATACACACGGTAGCCTGAACGCGGGCAAAGTTAGGTCTGTCGGCAAGTCTGTCGACCTGAACGTTTTGCAAAACGCCTTCGGTAGTAGTCGACTTGGCGCTGACGAACGTCAAAGGGTAAGTCGGGTTTTCGGGGACGTTATCCGTAAGCGTCAACACGACGCCTTCTTCCTGACTCTGCTTCATGCACGAGTCAAAGACTTTGTTTACTTCTATACAAACCTTTTCTTCAAGCCCGTTGAGCGGATTGCCCGAAATGCGGCAAGGGCATCTGTCGGAATTGAAATTTGAAAAGAACGACATTTTTTACCTCCTTTCGTCTTCCGCTACTAATATATGAACGACGGCGGTGTTTTTGTCAAAATAAACGAAAAAACGCCCGCGTAATTTTTGCGAGCGAGCGTCAATTATTATTAAAAAGTCGGTCAATAAGTCGATTATTTGAGCATTTTAAGCTCAACGAGCTTGTTTGAAAGTTTTACGAAAACGTCAGTAGATAAAGCTTCGCCTCTTGCGTTCAGATCGACGCCGCACTCTGAAAGCACGTTCTCGACGTCCGCGCGCTTTAAGGAAAACGTATTGATAAGGTTGTTCGCAAGCGTTTTCCTTCTCGAAGAAAAAGCGCACCTTACCACGTCGCGGAAGGCCTTTCTGCTTGCGAGCGGATATTTATCTTTTACTATATCCATTTTGACGACGGCGGAATCGACGTTCGGAACGGGGTAAAAGTTTTGTCTGCCGACGTCGAGCACGCACTTTGCGTTTGCCGCGACGTCCACGGCGAGCGTTATCGCGCCGTAATCGGGGGTGTCCGCCTTGGCGCACAGCCTTGAAGCGACTTCCTTTTGCACCATAACGACTATACGCTTACACTTTTTCGCGCCTTCGATAAGCTTCATTATGATAGGCGAAGTGATATAGTAAGGAAGGTTGGCGACGACAACGTATTCGCCCTTGAACAGCTTTTCGGTTTCGGCAATGTCTTCGCGCATGAAATCACGGAAGATTATCTCGGCGTTTTCCACACCCGAAAGCGTTTGCGCAAGCACGGGTTGAAGGTTTTTATCTATTTCGTAACCGTAAACGAACTTGCTCTTTTTTGACAAAGCGCGCGTTAAAGTGCCCGCGCCGACGCCTATCTCGAGCACTTCGTCGGCTTGCGTGACTTCGGCAAGCGAAACTATTTTATCGAGCAGGTTGTCGTCACGGATAAAATTCTGACCGTACCGCTTGTTGAAGCGGAAATCGGCGTTTAATATCGCGCTCTTTATATCCATATCTTAAAATTGCCGATAATCGACCTATCGGCGGGCTTTTTTGAAAAATGCGTAGAAGTTTTCGGCAAGTTTTTCTTCAAGAGCTTCTCTCGATACCGACAGTATCTCGCAAAGCTTATCGTAAACGAACGAAACGTAGGACGGTTCGTTCGCCGTTCCCCTGAAAGGCACGGGCGCCATATACGGGCAGTCCGTTTCGGCGAGAAGCCTGTTTTTCGGAATGGATTTTATTATGTCGTCCTTTTTTGCGTTCTTGAAGGTTATCGCGCCGCCAAAGGCAAAATATCCGCCTAAATCGAGATAATTTTTAGCCTGTTCAAGACTCTCGCTGTAACAATGCATCAAAAACCCGTTCCCAAGATACGCGGCGTTTTCCTTCAATATAGCGAGCATATCGGCGGAAGCTTCTCGCGAGTGGATAATAATGGGTAGCCCGTGCTTTGACGCAAGTTTTATCTGCGACGAAAAAAGCTCTCTTTGCCGCTCTTTGCTGAACGGCTCGTAATGATAATCGAGCCCTATCTCGCCTACCGCAAGGCACTTTTCGTGATCGAGAAGTCGCTCTATAAGCGCGTTATCGTTGTTTTTATCGGCTTCCTGCGGGTGATACCCGGCGGCAAAATATACGCCGTCGAACTCTTCGGCGTGGCGTTTGCAGTTAAAACTGCTATCGGCGTCGAAGCCTATATCGACGAGAACGCCGCCGCCCGCTTTCCTGAATCTTTCGACGAGCTCGGAAACGCTTCCGTACTTTTTATCGTCGAGATGGCTGTGCGAGTCGATAAGCATTATCTTACCCTGCCGCCTATCTTCGCGTCCTTATCGGGAGCGACGAGAGAAACTTTTTCGCCGTCGTCCGAGCAAAGAATCATACCGCGGCTCTCAACTCCGCAAAGCTTCGCGGGTTTGAGATTTGCAACGAGTACGACTTTTCTGCCGACAAGCTCTTCGGGAGCGTAGTAATCGGCTATGCCGCTTACGACCGTTCTCTGCTCGTAGCCGAGATCGACCGAAAGTTTTAAAAGCTTTTTGGATTTTTGTATCTTTTCGCAAGACGTAACGAGCGCAACGCGCAGTTCGACTTTGGCAAAATCGTCTATTGCAATTTCCGAGAAGGTCGGCTCTTCGGCTTTGGGTTTATCCGTAAGGGCTTCCTTTTTGGCTTTTTGTGCCGCTTTGTGGCGTTCGGTCATCATCGCGTCGATTTCAGCGAGTTCTTTTTTGATATCTATTCTCGGGAATATCGGCTTGGCTTTTACGACTTCCGTACCCGCCGCAAGCTTGCCGAAAGTAAGCCCGTCGAACAGATTTTTATCGCCCGCATCTATGCCGTAGCACGAAAGGATCTCCGGTGCGGACTTGGGAAGGAACGCGAGCATGAGCGTTGCCGAACAGCGGATAACTTCCGAAAGAACGTACATAACGGTGGCGAGCCTGTCCTTCTTGGTCGGGTCTTTGCCGAGTATCCAGGGCGTAGTTTCGTCAATGTACTTGTTGGCTCTTCCGACGAGCTTGAATATCTCCGTGAGAGCCTTCGGAACGTTTATCTCTTCTATCGCCTTGGTGACAGCGCCGTAAAGCCCGTTTATCATCGCAACGAGTTCGTTATCGAGTTCGGTAAGCTCCGTAAACGCGGGCAGAACGCCGCCGAAGTATTGATTTATCATAGCCGTCGTGCGGGAAACGAGATTGCCGAGGTCGTTGCTCAAATCGCTGTTTATGCGGTTCAAAAATCCTTCGTTGGTGTAAACGCCGTCAGAGCCGAAGGGTATCTCGCGAAGCAGGAAGTATCTCAAAGCGTCGCTGCCGTAACGCGAAACTATCTCCTTGGGGTCGGTAAGTTCGGTATTTATCTTGTCTTCCTTGCTCTTGGAAAGCTTGTCGCCGCCGACTAAAAGCCAACCGTGACCGTACACGCGTTTGGGAAGTTCTTCGCCGAGCGCCATAAGTATTGCCGGCCAGATTATCGCGTGGAAGCGGATTATTTCCTTACCCGTCATGTGAAGATCGGCGGGCCAGAATTTACGGTATAAACTATCGTCGTCCGAGCCGTAGCCGAGCGCCGAAATGTAGTTTGAAAGCGCGTCTATCCAGACGTAGACTACGTGACCTTTATCGAATTCGACGGGGATACCCCAAGTTATACTCGTGCGCGAAACGCAAAGGTCCTGAAGCCCCGGTTTGATGAAGTTGTTTACCATCTCGTTTACGCGCGACTTGGGCTGTAAAAACTCGGGATTGTCTTCGTAAAGCTTGATTATCCTGTCGGCGTAGCGCGAAAGACGGAAGAAGTAACTTTCTTCCTTTTCGGGGTGAACGTCCCTTCCGCAGTCGGGGCACTTGCCGTTTACGAGCTGGGCTTCGGTGAAGAAGCTTTCGCAATGCGTGCAGTAAAGCCCTTCGTATTCGGACTTATAGATATCTCCGCTGTCGTGAAGGCGCTTGAATATCTTCTGAACGGTGGCTACGTGGTCGGCGTCGGTAGTGCGGATAAAGCGGTCGTAAGAAATATCGAGCATCTGCCAGATGCTTTTAAGGTCGGCAACTATCGGGTCGATAAACTGCATAGGCGTAACGCCTGCTTCTTTAGCCTTATTTTCTATCTTCTGACCGTGTTCGTCGGTACCCGTAAGGAAGAAAACGTCCTTCCCCGCAAGGCGGTAAAACCTAGCCATGGCGTCGCAAACGACGGTAGTATAGCAGGTCCCGATATGCCAGTTCCCGCTCGGATAGTAGATAGGTGTTGTGATATAGAATGTATCTTTTGCCATTTTTTGCCTCTTTCAGCTCTTATTACGCATAATAGTATAGCACACATTTCGGTTTAACGCAAAACATATTACCCCATTTTAGTTCATATAATTTTCTATGAACTTGATTTTCGGTATAATTCTCGGCGTTTCGGCGGTCGTTATGACGTTTACGTCGCCCGAAACGCTTCTTCCCGCAATGACGGGCGGCGCGGAAAAAGCCGTAAAGCTTTCTTTTACGCTTATCGTCATATACTCGGTATGGCTTGGAATTTTCAACCTTCTGGAGCGTTCCGGCGTTACCGAAAAGATATCGAAGCTTATCTCGCCGATCGTCAGGCTGTTATTCGGAAGCGTAAGCGAAAAAGCCGAAAAGTACCTGACGCTAAACGTTACGGCTAACGTTTTAGGGCTCGGCTCGGTAGCGACGCCCATGGGCATAAAAGCCGCGGAAACGCTCGACGAAGAAGGCAACGAATACGCCAAAGCCATGCTCTTCACGATCGCGGCAACGTCGCTCCAAATCATGCCGACGACGGTGATCTCGTTAAGAGCTGCGCTATCGTCCGCCGCGCCGTACGATATAGTGGCGCCGACTATCCTATCGACGCTCGTATCGACCGTATCGGGGATATTGCTCACGAAAATTTTCGTCAAAAAATGAAATACGTTATCCCCGTTATCGTCGTTGCGGTCATCGTCGTTGCCGCAATAAAAAAGGTAAAACCGTACGACGCGTTCTGCGACGGAGTAAAAAAAGCTTTTCCGCTCGTTATAAAGATATTTCCGTATATTCTGACCGTGCTCGTCATGTGCGAAGTCTTTGAAAAAAGCGGGTTAAGCAAACTCGTTATCGGGTGGCTTTCGCCCGTATTCGGGGCGTTCGGAATACCCGAAGAGATGATAGGGCTCGTTCTCGTAAAACCCTTTTCGGGAAGCGGAAGCCTTGCCGTTTTAAACGACCTTTTAGTAAAACACGGCGCAGACAGCTACGTCGGAAGATGCGCCGCCGTCGTTTACGGTTCTTCGGAAACGGTCTTTTACGTCGGCGCGGTCTACTTTTCCACGTGCAAAAAACGCAGTTTCGCCCTGCCCGTCATAATAAGTTTAGCCGCGACTTTCATCTCGACCGTTTTCGCCGTCTTTATATGCAGAATAATATGATTATATCAACACTTTTCGCTGACGCAAAAAAGTCGTTAAAACTTAGAAGGCGGAGCCCTTTACGATAATACCGGATAGCGATTTTGCGTTATCTATATATCAAAGCGAGCTTTGATACGCAAATTTTGATTGTTATCAAAATTTGCGCTCATATTCCGAATATCGCATTCCTAATTCAAAAAACCGCCCGTCGGCATTTTATTGCCGACGGGCGAAAAGTTTTTATAAAATTATATAGCTATGCCGAGAATTCCGAAAAGGTTGAAATCCTTGAATACGACGACCATAACGACGGAAACGACGGACATTATCTTGATGAAGATATCGAGCGACGGTCCGACGGTATCTTTGAGCGGATCGCCAACGGTGTCGCCGACGACGGAAGCGTCGTGTTCGGGCGAGCCTTTGCCGCCAAGACCTTCCGCACCGGATTCGATATACTTCTTGGCGTTATCCCAAGCGCCGCCCGCGTTACCCGTGAAGATAGCGAGCATTATCGCCGAAAGCGTTGCGCCGATGAGCAAGCCGCCTACGAATTTAGGTCCGAAGATAAAGCCCGTAACTACGGGAACGGCTATCGCAAGGACTGCCGGGAGCTTCATTTCGGAGATAGCGCCCTTGGAAGAAATTTCGATACAAGTCTTGTAATCGGGATCGGCGGTACCCTGCAAAAGACCGGGGATCTCGTTGAACTGACGGCGGACTTCTTCGACCATGTTTCTTGCCGCCTTTGCAACGGCGTTGATTAAAAGCCCCGAGAAGAAGAAGGGAAGCGCCGCGCCTATCATAGCGCCCATAAGCGTGTTGGCGTTGATGATATCGAGCATCAAGACTTCGCCCGCTTCGAGATACGAATAAATGTAACCCGACATCATGGAAAGCGCCGCGAGCGCCGCAGAGCCGATAGCAAAGCCTTTGCCTATCGCCGCGGTGGTGTTGCCGACGGAGTCGAGCTTGTCGGTTATCTTTCTGACTTCGGGGTCGAGTTCGCACATTTCGGCGATACCGCCCGCGTTGTCGGAGATGGGGCCGTAAGTGTCAACCGAAACGGTTGCCGCAACGAAAGAGAGCATGCCCATAGCGGCTATACCTACGCCGTACATTCCGCCTATCATAAAGGAAGCAAGAATTGAAACGCCGAGAACTATTACGGGAAGCAGGCACGAGATCATACCGAGAGCAAGCCCTTGCGTGATGGTGAGCGCCGCGCCTTCTTTGGAAGCGTGAGAGATGTTTCTCGTCGGCTTATAGTCGTAACTCGTGTAATATTCGGCGAAGATACCTATAATGATACCTGCGAGAATACCTATTACCGCCGTAACCCACGGACTAATCCAGCCGAGTTTGAATACGGCTTGAGCCCAGTCGCCCGAAACGCCTTCGGTGTGGAAAACGAGCCAGGTAAGCCCGAGCCCGGCTACCGCCGTGATGCCTGCCGAAAGCCAAGTCGCGCCGTTAAGCTGCGAGTGGACTTTGTCCGGGTTGTCGGAAATGTTCTTTTTGAAAACGAGAGTTGCGATACCGATAACGCAACCGATAAGCCCGAGCGCCGCAAAAGCGAGCGGGTATATCATCATCTTCTTTGCGAATTCTACGGAGATGTTGTGACCTTCGCTTCTTACGAGTTCGCACGCGAGAATGATAGAGCTCATGATAGCGGCGACGAAAGATTCGAGAAGGTCGGAGCCGAGCCCTGCGACGTCACCGACGTTATCGCCGACGTTATCGGCTATGGTAGCGGGGTTTCTCGGGTCGTCTTCGGCGATGTGAGCTTCGGTTTTGCCGACGAGATCGGCGCCCATATCGGCGGCTTTTGTGTAGATACCGCCGCCCACGCGGTTAAAGAGCGCTATGAGCGAGCAACCGAGCGCGTAGCCCGAAACGGTCGTGGAAAGACCT
>CACXHH010000198.1 GCA_902767455.1 uncultured Eubacteriales bacterium | reverse complement strand
TGCCGTTCGTCCAGCCGTCGGAAGCGAAAACGCTGCCAACTTTACCGTCGGAAAAGTCGGCTATCACTTCGCCCGTGAGCGCTTGGTCGGTAAGCGGTTTTTTTGCGCCGCAGCCGACGAAAAGTACAGCCGTCAGGCACAGGCACACGGAAAGCGCCAGAGCCATAAAAATTTTGCTTGTTTTTTTCATGTTTTTTCTCCTTTTTTCATAATATTTTTTATGATAAAAATATTTTTTCTCTTATTTAGCAGGCTTATACGCGATCCATTTGTATTCCGCCGTTACGGGAAGTTTACTTTGATCAAGGCGCCCTGCCCAGCCTACAAAGCCGTCGCCCTTGCCGTTCCAGACGTTAGCCATAATATAACTTGCGTGTACGGGAATATTTTCCGTCGCCTTGAATACGGCTTGACCGTCGACGTACCACTCTATGTATTGCTCGCACCAATAAAAGGCGTATTCGTGAAACTGCTTCGAGGCGTCAAAGCCGAGGTCGTAAACGTATTCGTGCCCGCCGACGCCGCCCGAGTAATAGTTAAATTGCGCCTTCGTCACGTCTTTGCCCAAAAACTCGATATCTATCTCGTCCCACTCGCGAGGGGTATTATATAAAAAGAAAGAGGATATGACCCCCGAACAGGCGGCGGCTTTCATCGAGACCGAATAAAACCCGAATGAAAACTTCTTTTTGGAGCGGTATTCCGCGCCCTCGAACCCGTCGCCCGCTTTTCTCACGGCAAGACTAAGTATTCCGCCGTCCGCCTTGGCGCAGTCGCTTCGCCAGACGCAGTCGAACATTCCCGAGTTTGAATAGCCGTTCGAGGCGTAGAAGTCACCCGCCCCCGTCATACTCGAAAAATCGACGAGAAAGTTTTCTTCCGCCGTAATATATTTTTCACCGAAGAGTTCGATAACCGAACTTTTTTGCCCGCCCGTCTTACAAGAAGCGAAGAAAACAAAAAAAATCGCCGTGAGCATGATAATCAAACAATAGCGCGCGCACTTTTTCATTTTTTCACCGATTTATTTATACATCGGGATAAACCGCGTTGTCAATATCATTACTTAAAAGAGCGATTTTTTTCTTGTTTTGCAATTTTTTTATGTTCGGGAGGGGTTTACGGGTCAATTGAGGCTGAAAACGACGTTCAGGTGGAATATCTCGCCCGTAACGTACATCGAGACCTCTCCGCCATACTTCTGCGCTATCAGTCTTATACTCTTAACGCCGAAGCCGTGGTTGAATTTATCCGCTTTAACGGTGTCGGGCAAGCCGTCTTTAAAGGTTATCTCGCCCTCGAAGTAGTTTTCTTCCTGCAAAAACAGCAGGTTGTTTCTGCGCTTGACGATAAGATTGACGACGCGCTTACTCTGGTCGGTAACGTTTTTGACGGCTTCGAGCGCGTTGTCCAGAATGTTTCCGAAAAACGTGTAAAGATCGCCGTCGCTCATAAACGACAGTTCGCCGCCGTCCGCCATACACGAAAACTTAATTCCGTTCTGTTCGCAATACAGCCGCTTTTCGGAGAGAAGAATGTTGAGAAGCGTGTTGCCCGTATCGGCGACGGAATCGTAGATAAACACACTGTTTTTAAGTTTGGTGAGTTCGGCGTCTGAAACGCTTCCGTTCTCGGCGAGCAGAGCGTTTATTCTGTATTTTATGTCGTGCACGCGCATGTTTACCATGTCGACGATATCCTTTCTCATTTCGTACTGCCGCCCGCCCTGCTCGATGGTGTGCTGCAAAAACTCGATCTCCTGCTTCATTTCACGCTGGCGGACGGTTGCGGATATTAAAAACATGACTATCGCAAGGCAGACGAGCGAGAAGATATTGCCCGTTTCCCTAAGCATTATGAGCGTAAAGTCGTCGAAAATGTTCTTTTCCACCGCCAATTTGTCAAAATACACGTCCTCGATCGAGCACAGAACGACGGTTACGAGCAGAACGATAAGCGAGACGGCAAGCATGCCCGTGTCGTAACGCGTGTTCGACAGCCTGTCGGTAAACTTTCCGATAAGCATAAAGTAAAGCCCGACCGCCGCCGCGGCAAACACCGTATAATATATTATTCGATAGAACAGTTCGTACGACGCGCCCCAGCCCGAATCAACGCCGACGTTCTCGGCGACCACCCAAAGAAGCAACCACAGTTTATACGTAAAGTTCTGCGCGGTGTAAGCAAGCGAACAACAAAACAGCGCCGTAGTAAAACTTTCGTCAAAGCACCATAGCGCGAGAAGCACGGTCACCGCATATAAAAAAACGTAAATGGCTATTCGCCCGACGACCGTTTCGCCGATTGCGACGTACACAAACGACAAGGGAAAGGCTATCGCAAAGATGGCTAAAACGCTCGCCACGGCGCGAAACGCGAAAAAGTCGCGTTTTCTCAGATTTGCTGCGGTGAGCGCCACAAACACGAGATACTCAAATAAAAACTCGACAAGTATTTTTAAATAGACGTTTAAAGCCTCGCTCATTCGTTACCTCCGCCGCCCGCGTACCAGTTGGCGAGTTCGGCTAAAAACGCCGAGCGACGCGGGCGACTTATCTGAAGGACTTCCCCGCCGACGTCCACGTCAAAGCCCTTTACCTTGACGATAAACTTCGGGTTTACGAGGTAGCAATTGTTACAGCGTAAAAACCCGTAGCCCGCAAGTTCCTTTTCAACTTCCGACAAAACGCCCGTCATCTCGACCACTTCGTCCACAAGGTGATAGTAAAGCCTGTGGCGGATTATCTCAACGTATTTGAGTTTATCGGTGGAAACGCGATATATTCCGCCCGATATCTTCAAAGTAATACTGCGCTCTTCGTTCATATTGTTGATGTCGAGCGCCTTGGAAAACTTCATTGAAAAGTCGTAATACGAAACGGGTTTGACGAGAAAACTCACCGCGTCGACCTCGTAGCCTCGTTGAGCGTACTGCACGAGATTGGTTATAAAAACGATGGAAACTGTCTTGTCGACTTTACGGATCTCGCCCGCGGCGTCCATTCCGTTTGACTCGGGCATACGGATATCCATAAATATGACCGAATAAATTGATTTGTAACCGTCGAGGATGTCTTTCGCGTCGCAAAACCTCACGACGTTGAAAGTCTTGCCCGACTCTTTCTCGTAACGTTTTATATACGAGATCAAAAGTTCGGCGGCTTGGTTTTCGTCCTCGACGACGGCGATATTCTTCATTTTTCCCCTCGCAAAAAGTGGCTTTGCGCGTAAGTTAAAACCCGCGCGTTTATTATTCTTAAATTATATTTTAGCACAATTATTAAGCATTTACAATATATCTTTTAAAAATCCCGCCTGAAAAACTTTTGTCTTTCGTATTGCATATATAAAAACGGCTCCCATTGGTTAATGGAAGCCATCATAAAAAACGAAAAACGTGAACTATAATATAATTTCGCCGAGGGCGTCAGCGCAGATTTATTTCGCGCGTAAAAACGCGCCGGTCTGACAAATATGAAAGCTACGTCCTTAAAATAAAGACGGAAATGGAAAACAGATTCGCCGATCCCGATCTCGAACTGAGAACGCTGTGCGAAGAAAACTATCTCAGCCCCAAATACGTTTCGCGTATATTTACCAAGCGTATGGGAGTGACCTTCTCGCAGTATCTTTTTCAGTTGAGAATGAACAACGCGAGCAAACTTATCGAAAACGGATTTACTTCGGTAAAACAGATAGCCGTGTTATCGGGGTTCAACGACACGTCGTACTTTGCCCGCGCCTTCAAAAAAACTATCGGCGTTACGCCCACCGAATATATCGAAAACAACGGTAAGAGCGAAAAGCCGTCTTAAAAAAATCGGAACTTCGAGCCGCGCGTTTTAAGCTTTATATAAGCGGCTGAAACCAAAAACAAAACAAACCCGCCGTACTTTGCTTTCGGGCAAAGTACGGCGGGTTTATTGCTTATACGAATTATTTGATCTCTTCAAAATCGGCAACGCCGTGTTTGCAGAGCGGGCAGATGAAATCTTCGGGCAGTTCGCCTTCGTGGATATAGCCGCATACTTTGCATACGTAGCCTTTTTTGCCTTCGGTGGCGGGCTTGGGTTTGACGTTAGCCTGATAGTAGTTGTACGTCATCGTTTCGCGGTCGGAAAGCACTCTCGCTTCGGTGACCGTGCATATAAACATGCCGTGCGACTCGAAATCGACGTATTTTTCGACTTTGAGCGAAATAAACGAGTTGACGTAACGCGTTAAGAAAGGCAAGCCGTTGTCGCTTCTTTCAAAGTCGACGTCTGAAAACTTGTCGGCGTCCTTTCCGCTTCTGAAACCGAAGTTTTCAAATACAGAGAAAGGCGCGTCCACGGACAGGCAGTTGACGTTCATAACGCCCGTGTTTTTGATTATTTCGTGCGAGTAATTTCTCTTGTTGACGCAGACGGCTACGCGGTTAGGCTTGTCGGTAACCTGCGAAACGGTGTTGACGATAAGTCCGTTATCTTTCTTGCCGTCGTTGGAAGTTACGACGTAAAGCCCGTAGCCTATCTTGAAAAGCGCCGTAAGGTCGCTCTTGTTCGCCGTTTCTTCGTGGCGGGCGATATAGTCCATGCACAGCTCTTTGGCGAGCGCGTCTATCTCGGCGACGTTCGCGTCCTTCAACCCCGACAAAAGCTTGACGGTGTTTTCGGTAAAGGTAAGATTCTGCTGTTTGGAAAGCATTTCGCGCATAACCTTTGCGGCAAGGGGCGCCCAGCTGCCGTTTTCGATAAGCGCCACCGTTCTGTTGCGATAGCCGCGTTCGGTAAGATGCTCGATAAACGTGCGCATAAACGGGAATATCTCGGCGTTATACGTCGTAGTTGCGATAACGAGCCTGCCGTAGCGGAAGGCGTCGGCAACGCATTGCGACATATCGCTCCTTGCAAGGTCTGCGACCGTGACCTTCGGGCAGCCGTACTCTTTGAGCTTTTCTACGAGAAGCTCGACCGCCTTTTTAGTATTGCCGTAAACGGAAGTGTAAGCTACGAATATCCCGTCGCTTTCCACGCCGTACGACGACCACGTATCGTAGAGTTTAAGATAGTAGTTAAGGTTTTCTTTGAGAACGGGGCCGTGGAGCGGGCAGATAACGCGGATATCGAGCGAAGCCGCCTTCTTTAAAAGCGCCTGCACCTGTCCGCCGTATTTGCCGACTATGCCGAAGTAATATCTTCTCGCTTCGTCCGCCCACTCTTCTTGGGCGTCGAGCGCGCCGAACTTGCCGAAACCGTCGGCGGAAAACAGAATTTTATCCTTGTCGTCGTAAGTGACGATAACTTCGGGCCAGTGCACCATAGGCGCCGCCACGAAGTGAAGCGAGCGCTCGCCGAGCGAAAGCGTAGAGCCTTCCGCTACGACTACCTTTCTGTCGGGATAGTCGTCTCCGTAGAAGTTTACCATCATCGCGAAGGCTTTTGCGGAAGAAACTATCTGAGCCGTGGGGAAAGTCGACATAAACAAGGTTATATTCGACGAGTGGTCGGGCTCCATGTGCTGAACGACGAGATAATCGGGCGTTCTGCCGCCGAGCGCTTTTTTAATGTTTTTTATCCACTCTTCGCCGAATCTTGCGTCGACTGTGTCCATAACGGCGATCTTCTCGTCAAGAATAACGTAGGAATTGTACGCCATGCCGCTCGGCACTTTGTATTGACCTTCAAACAGGTCTATCGCGTGGTCGTTTACGCCCGCGTAGCGGACGGTTTCGGTTACGTTGAACATATTTGCTCCTTTAATTCGTTATGTAAGATTTTTAAGTGAAAACCGAGAGTAAGAAGATTATTTTTCAAGTTTATCGAGCGATTTTTCCTTTTCGTTGCCGCCGAAGTTGAGCATATCGTCGTTCATCTCCGGTTCTTCGTCGTCAAGGTCGATTGAAACCTGTTCGACGCCGTCTTCGCCGACGACCTTTTCTTCGACTTTTTCTTTTTTCACTTCGACATTTTCTTCGACTTTTTCTTCGGGCTTTTCTTCTTTTACTTCCGGCTCGTTTTCGTCGATGGCGACCTGTTCGATCTCGTTTTTCTTTTCAACGGCTTTCGCCTTATCGCCGTAAGCTCTTTCCAGACAATCAAGTCGTTTGTTTTCTATCTCGATACGCTCTGCTAAGGTGTGTTTCTCTAACTTAGGAACTTTCTTCTCCTTTTCGAGATACTTCTGCATGATGAATTGTTCTTTCTCAAGCTTTGCGTTATCGAGATAGCGCTGATACAGCTCGTTCTTCTCATCTTTGCTCAATTCGTTGAAGTCTTCTTCGGATATACCTTTTTGTTTGGCGTAGCCGTTAAGATATTCTTCCTTTTTTAACGGCTTATCGGTTTCGAACATAGTCGGAAGTTTGTCGTTGAACTTGCCGTTATCGAGTTGCTCGTTACGTTTGTTGAGATAGTATTCGGGAATATTTCCTTTGCGGAAATCGTCAAGGAGTTGCGCCTTGCGGTTTGCGACGGCTTCGTTTAATCTCTCCTGAGCTTGTTTAAGTTGTTCCTTTTCGGCTTCGCCGCCGTTATTGTCGACGAGCCGTTGCGCGTTCGCGACCGCGGCTTGCAGCTCTTTGAGTTTGGTGTTTGCCGTCTTATCGGCGTCGAGGACGTCTTCGCCTAAGTCCTTGACTGCGGCTGACTTCTTGAAGTCGTCAAGCGACTGACTGACTCTGAGATTATCAGGGCTTGCTTCTATTATTTTGGTATAAGCGTCGTAATACTTGTCTTCGTCGGTGATCAATTCGATATTACCTTCGTCTTTCATCTTGTTTATTTGCTCAATGATAAACTCAGGTCCCCTTTCGGCAAGATCTTTGAGCTTAAGATACGACGGGTCTTTTTTGTTCACGTCCTGTCTGACCGTAATGAACTTTATCGCCGCTTGCTGCATTGCGTCAAACCCGCGCTCGACAGGAATACCGTCTAGCTCGGATCCCTTTCTTTTTGCGGCGTCGTTTGCGTTCATGGCTATAAACTTACAGCCTTCTTCAATGACGCGGTCGGTAAACGATTTGACGTCTTCGTGGCTGTTCATAAGATATTCGACGTCGTTGAATTCCTTAGGGGGAATATCGTCGAGATCTACGAAGTTTACCGTAGGAGCGCCTGTGAGCGACGCGTCTTCCATCGGCTCTTTTACCATCAGGAAACGATCGAGATGCCTTTGAGTAACTTCTTGCGTCGTATCGCGCTGTTCGGTCATGGTGTAAGCTAGACCTGTGCTGAGAGAAAACGCGAACTCGCTTGCTATGTTGTGAGCGCGAAGCGCGGGATCTTTTTCCATCTTGGCGACAGTTTCGACCGTTCTGTTGAAACCGTAATTGCCCGTAGGATCGAGACCGGACGATGAGCGAAGGGCTTCAAACATCGCTTCCGCGCCCGTCTTTCCCTTGATGGTCTTGTTGAGATCGAGCCTGTCGATACCTTCACGCACCATCTTTTCAACGTACGGCCTCGGATCGGCAAGGAATTCGTCAACGCCGACGTTTCTTTCCTTTAACGTACGGTACAGGAAGTACAAACCGTTGAGCGCGGATATGCCGCCGATATCTCTACGGAATTCGGGGGGAAGCGCGGCGTTTCTTTCGCAGTCCAGATTGCCGGGATAGAAGCCGCCTTCGTTTACGCCGAACAAGTCCCCTGCTTCTTTTGCGAGAGTCTTGACTCTGTCGTATTCCACCTTCACTTTGGCTGCGTCGTCGACGACTTTGATCTGTTCGACGACGTCGTCGCTCTTGATATGCTTTTTGAATTCTTCCAGCGCGGCGGTATACCTATGCAACGAATAAACCTTGAAATCCTGTTCCGGCACGAAAGGCGCTTTGTCAAAGCCGTACTCGTCAAATCTTTCAAAGAAACTTTTGACAGCCTGTTTCGTTTCTTCACGGAAGATAAAGCCACGCCCGTTCAAGTCGTGCGCTTGCTGTCTCGCTTCGTCGGTGAGCGTCTTCACTCTTGCAATCGAGGGAACGCCTTTTTCGTAAACGGCTTCTTTGGACCCCAAGCCTTTTAAGACAAGAACGCCGCCGTCGATTCTCGTATCGACGCCTTCTTTTTGTAATTCGTCATGCGCGATTTTAGAGCGCGTCCTGTTCATGCTGAAAGAATCGCCCTCTTCTCTGCTCATACGGATAGAACCGATTTCTTTGGAATACTCGTCGTTCAGATTAGACGTGATATCCAGCATTTCGTCAAGCAAAGCGTTGATCTCGGCCTTACGCTCTGACGTCATCACTTGACCGTTAAAAGCATTCAGGTTGTCGACGAGAGATTTTACCGAAGAAATTTCGTTGGTGTAGCGCGGAATTTTGGCTTCTTCGAAAGTCATTTTTTCCATCGCGGTCTGTTTAGCGTCCGCTTTGAGAGCTACGGACTTCAATTTATCTTCGGGAATGCCGTTGATAAACGTTTTCCAACCATCCTTGGTATTTCTGATCTGTTCAAAAGAGATATGATTGAACGGCTTGATCCGCGGATCGGCTTTATCTTTTGAGGTCAGGTACTTTTCGGCTAATTCCTGAGCTTCTTTAAGAGTCAGATTTTGTCTGTTTTCGAAGATCTGTTTGCCGACGGCTTTGCTCTCTTCCGATTTACCGTTAGCAGTCAGAAGCGCGTAATATCTGTAGATCGCCGAATCCGTCGCCTTACCTTTCGCTTCTTCGCCCATCAAGTCGAAAAGCTTCTGTTTGTCTTCGTCGGAAATGGTATTTAAGCCTTCGTTAAAGAAAACCTCCAAACGATCTATCTCGTGCTTTCTTACTTCTTGCTCTTTATGGCTTTCCAGCCAGTTTTCGCCGTTGATCTCCGTTTTGAGACGGTTTTCGAGCGCTGTAACCTTACCGATAAGATCGGCTCTGGTAACTTCACTGCCCGGTTCAAACCACACGCCCGTGAAGTCGGCTTCTTTTTCTACCTGTTTTTCGACCTGTTTTTCGGCTTTGACTTCGGGTTTGGTATCCACGAAGCCGAATAATTCGCCGTTTTGTCCGAGCAAGAACTTTTCGGCATCTTTTTGACGAGCGGCTTTCTCCTCTTTGGTCATATTTGCAGGGTCGGGGAAGAAGTCGGGCAGGGCGTCGTATTTATAGTTTTTATCGTTGAGCTGTTTGATACGCTCTTGCTTAAAGTGCTCGGAAATACGGCCGTCCTTAACGTCCTGTCCGAGCTGTTCGATATACTCTTTTTTCTTGCTGTCGATCTGCGCAAGATGCAAGATTTTGGCTGCGTTGAGCACCTGTATCTCGTTGTCGTCCGCAACCTTTGCCGCGCCTATTTCCACCGTTCTATCGGAAATACGGGAGTTGATCCCTGCGATTTCTTTGTTTATATCGCTTATGGATTTATTGAACTCCTCGTCGGGTTTCACGTTGACGCCTTCGGGGGTCTTTGCGGATAATGAATCTTCGTATTTT
>CACXHH010000197.1 GCA_902767455.1 uncultured Eubacteriales bacterium | reverse complement strand
ATTGAAGGCTTCACCGATCTCATTCAGTACGCTGCGGTGACTTCCGTTGACGAAGCCAAGGCGAAACTTTCGGAAGAACTTGTCGGTTTTCTCGCGACGGAAGCTCAAAAAAAGGTCAACTCGCTCGGGCTTTTGTCTGTAGATAAAGGCGGCAACACCGCGTCGGGCGAGCCGATAAACGCGCTTTTTAGCGCAGATTACGCATACACGCTGTCTGCGTTTACCGATAGCGAAGTCGCGCTTTCGATAAACTCGGAGCTTGAAAAACTGCGGCAAACGGGCGGAGATAACTCCGATTTTTTGAAAAGTATCGTCAAATTATTGAAATAAAGTAGAATTTAGTGTAAAATAGGGGAAAGTAAATTGTATAATTATCCGATAGAAGGTATCGACGGGCTTGAAATACGTTACGACTGCGACTTGTCAAAGATGACGAGCTTCAAGGTCGGAGGTAAAGCCGACGTAGTCGTGTACCCGAAAACTTCCGAAGAATTCAGAAGAACTCTTGCGGCGCTTGAAGGCGTGGAACACGTTATTCTCGGCGGCGGCACCAACGTTCTCGTCAGCGACGAAGGCTATCGCGGCGTAGTCGTTTCGACAAAAAAACTCACGCGATTAAGTCTTAAAGGCAATATTCTCGTCTGCGAGTGCGGCGTAAGGCTTTCGGCGGCGGTCAAAGCGTGCGTCGAGAACGGGCTTTCGGGGCTTGAATTCGCCGTGGATATCCCGGGAACGGTAGGCGGGCTTGTGGCAATGAACGCCGGCTGTTACAACAAGGCTTGCGAAGACTATATCTGCTACGTCGAAGCCGAAAACGGGGTGTATAACAAAAAGGATTGCGGATTTTCGTACAGAAAAAGCAGATTCTCGTCGGGCGAGGCCGTTATAAAAGCCGCGTTCAAACTTAAAATAGCCGAAGAAGAAACTATCGAATACAAGCTTTCGCGTTTTAAAAACGCCCGCAGTAAATCTCAGCCGAAAGGCAAAACGTGCGGCTCGGTTTTCTTAAACGAAGGTTTTTTCGCGGGGAAGCTTATCGACGAAGCGGGCTTGAAAGGCTATCGCATAGGCGGCGCGTACGTTTCGGAAGCCCACGCCAACTTCATAATTTCCGACGGCGCTTCGGCGCAGAATATTTACGACCTTATACGCTTCGTGAAAAAGCGCGTGCTTCTCGAAACGGGCACCGAGCTTCACGAAGAAGTCAAATTCATAGGCAATTTTTATGAAAATAGATTGTGATTACCATACGCATACGACGTACAGCCACGGCACGGGTTCGATTCTCGACAACGCCCTTGCCGCCAAAGAACTCGGGATAAGCGAAATTACAATTTCCGATCACGGGTTTTCTCACCCCGCGTACGGAATGCGCAGAAGAAAACTCGATAAGATGCGTTCGGATTGCGAAGCCGCTCAAAAAGCTACCGGCGTAAAGGTAAATCTCGGCATAGAGTCAAACCTTTTGGGGATAAGCGGCGCGATAGACGTCAAGCCTTCCGACTACGAAAAGCTCGATACGATACTCGCGGGCATTCACCGCTTCGTCTTATACGACAGCCCGCGCGGGTGGTGGAGCATGCTTCTTGCAAACGCATTTACGCAGAATATAACGCATAAACCGTCGAAACGGCTTATAGATTACAATACCAAGGTCTACGTGAACGCCATAAAGAACAACCCGATAGATATAATCACGCACGTAGGCTATCTCAATTTCTGCGACGTAAAAACCGTCGCCGAGTGTTGCGCCGACTACGGAACGTATTTCGAGATAAATACAAAAAAAACACATCTTTCCCCCGAAGACTGGCAAAAAGTTTTCGATACGAAGGCGAATTTCGTTATCGATTCGGACGCGCACAGCCCTTCCCGTGTTGGCGATACGGCGCTTTTTGAAAAGCAGGACGAGCTCGTTCACTTCCCGAGAGAGAGAATATTCAATATCGACGGGCGCAGACCTTCGTTCAGGTTTGCCGAGTTCAAAAAGAAACTTTAATTATAAGGACAAGCCTTCCTTCGTTTTGTTTACGTACGCTTAAAGCGTAAGGTGCCGTTATGAGCTTTTCAAGCGAGATAAAAAAACAGATCACTTCCGTTAAAATCATAGGAGAACGCGCGCAGAACGCGTTTATTTCGGCGTTTTTGCGAACGTGCGGAAGCGTTGAAACGGTCGGTAATACCGTGGGTTTTTCGGCTACTTCCGAAGACGACGCGGTAAGCTACTTCGTCAAGCTCGTCAAGATTCGTTTCGGCGTGAACTGCGTGGTCGAAAAGATAGCTAAATCCGAGCGCGCCCGCGCCACGTATATCGGAGATGACGGGCTTAAAATTCTCATCGAACTCGGCGTTTTGAAACGCGAAGGCGGCGGTGTTGCGGTATCTCTCAATATCTCCGAAGACGCTTTCTTTGACGAAGCGTGCGTAAAAGCCTTTATCGCGGGAGCTTTTCTCGGCTCGGGAAGCATAACCGTTCCGTCGCTCGAAAACGGAAAGTCGGGCAAGACGGGGTATCATCTCGAAGTTGTGTTCTCAAAATACGTTACCGCCGCGGATTTTTGCGTGCTTCTTGCCGAAAACGGGT
>CACXHH010000196.1 GCA_902767455.1 uncultured Eubacteriales bacterium | reverse complement strand
TTCCATATAGTTTAAAGAAGCAAGAACTTCCGGCGTGAGTCTGCCGATAATCGTTTCAAAATCTATGCCCGAATGTAACGCTATGTTTTTGATAAATCTTTCCCGTAATATTTCTATCAGTTGTGGGTTGTTCATTATTACCCCTCCTAAGATATTTTAATTATTTCGTAAAATAAAAAACCCGTTACGGCATCTAATAATTGTATCAAATACCGCAACGGTTACGGTGCGGATGAAGGGACTCGCTCCGCTCAACTTTGGAGCGTAACTCGAAAAAACTTTGCAAAACGACATTAGTCGTTTTGATTAGGGCTCGTATCAAATTTTCGTTGTTTCGCTATCACGCCCGAACGGCAAACACAACACTGTTGTGTTTGGTCCCCGCTTGTTGCGGGAGTATATGCTTTTAAAGCGGCGACTGCCCGTCCGTTCGAGTCCCTTATTAACTTAACAAAAAAGAGTGCCATCTGTTGATGACGCTCTTTTTATGGTGCGGATGAAGGGACTCGAACCCATATGATCTCTCACAGGAACCTGAAACCTGCGCGTCTGCCAATTTCGCCACATCCGCATGTCCTTTGATTTTTACACGGAGTAAGGTCTCCGAGGCGAGGCTACACGCTTAAAGCCAAGCGTTAAGGCAAGATATAATCTGCCGAACCGCGTTTTTATTTCAAGGCGTTTTCGATAACGTACAAATCGTTTTCGTAAGTCGTTTTCTGCTCGGCGGAAAGCGTTGACGCGTCTATCGCGTTCAGGCGTTCTTTTATGAACGCAAGCGTTTGTTTGTCGTTTTCGTCGTAAGCCTTTACGATGAGCGCTTCCACCTGGTTATGCGGCGGATATCCTACGAGAAGCGAAAAAGCCTTGTCAACGACGGCGGCTTTATCTTGTTCGACCCCGTAAAGGGCAACTACGTATCTTGACGTCAAAAAAGTCGCGCTGTCGTTATCCGTTATATTATACTCCGAAAATTTTTCGTCGTCAATCAGTTTGCCCACACTTTTTATAATAAGCGTATCGTTTTTGCTTTTGACGGCGTACTCGCAAGCCGCGGTTATATCGTCAAAATTCCCGCGCGAATCGTACGCGTTGATAAGAAGTTGTGACGCGCGCGAATAATTGCCCGCGTTACCGTAGACAGATGCGAGTGAAGACGGAAAGGCGATACGCGCTACGATATATGCAAGCGACGCTACCGCTATTAAAGCCGTGACGGTTATCAGGGCTACTTTTAAACCGAGTTTCTTCATTTCCATATTTTTATTTACGCGCGCGAAGCAATTAAAGTTCACGTATTCAAACGGTTATATTTATTTTAGCATAAAAAACCTGCTCAATCAATCTTTTTAACATAAAAGGGTGATAAAAATAATAATTATTATTTATAAGGAATATCAAAAGGGAAGTTTTTTATGAAAAAACCTATTGCCGCGATCGGCGTATTTTGTCTTTTATCGTGTTGTTTTCTTATTCTTTGCGCCTGCAAAGACGTTTCGCGTTACGAAGCGGAAGTATCTCAACTTCGTTTTGCGTGTTTTAACGGCGAAAGCGAAACTTACAGCGTTACGGCTTACTCCGAACGGCGCGAATACCCTTTGTTATCCGACGGGTACGCGGGCGAAAAGAGCAACTTCGTAGTGTTGAAAATACAATTCAAAAATAGTCAAAAATCGTTGATAAACGACTTATCGGCGGACTTTTACGTAGATAAGGCTTATAACGTGAAACTCGTGTATAAGCCGGAAAACGAGTGTTACGTGGCAAACGTTGCGGTATCGGAACTGCCGAGCGAAGATTTTACGTTGACCTTGACCGTCGGCTCCGAAAGCGAAAACGTGCCGCTTAAAAAGTTTCTTAACGCGTCGCTCACGCCGACGAAGGTATTATCCGCCGCGACTTCTGCTAAAAAGGAATTGTTTGAAAAACTCGACGCCGAAAACGCCGATTACGAGATTATGATACGGCTTATGATCGAAAACGAGCAGGCGTTTTACTACGTGGGGATAGTCGAAACTGAATACACCACCGCGCTCCTGTTTGACGACGGGGGAAAGCTTCTTGCCGAAAAGCGGCTCAAAAACGTCTGAACGGCGGCAAATCTTACGAAAAACCTTTCGTTATGCCGTCGCCGCGTATGCGTTTCAATAGCGGATAAAAAAACGGACCGACGCTCGTAACGATACGAACGCCGATCCGTTATTGTTTTGTTAAAAGACGTTATCAGAAGTTTCCGCTTGCGTATTTGACGATATAGTAAGGGATCTTCGTTTTTTCTATAATAGAAGTCAAAGGATTGATCTTGTAGATCCAACCGGTGATGGGGCAAGCTCTGATAACTTCGTCGACAGACAGAAGCCCGCCTGCGTTCGCAAGGGCGCGTAAGAAGCCGAGGATAACGAGCAGTAACGCCGCGAAAATGACTATCCAGACGATAACGCCGAGCAATCTGTTGAACATAAACGGTTTTTTGGACTTCGCCGCGGCTCTTCTGCACGCTCTGACGATAAAGAAGAGCGATACGACGCCGATAACGATACCTACTACCGCGAAGATAGCTGCGGCGATAAAGTTGGCGAACATTGCCGTGCTGTAGAAGGAAGATTCACCGAGCGCTTTGGTAAGAGCGAGAGTGAGCGCGTCGAGCGCGCCGACCATCTGCGCTATGAACAAAATGACGACGGCGATAAGAAGCGTGTAGATAATCCTTAAAAAGAACGCGCCTAAACCGAGTAGCATCCTGATTATGCCTCTTCTGTACCCGTCTGCGATGGCGGCGACCAAAAGGGCGATAACACCTACGTCAAGTAACCAATACATAAAAACCTCTTGAGAAGCGGCGATAAGAACATAAAAATATCGCCGACTAAAAACTTCGGATAGATATATTATAATTTATCGGTCGTTAATTGTCAATACTTTCTTTGAAAATTATTTTGTAACTTTAAATTTTTAAACGTTTTCGACAAAAAAACGATAAAGATAAAGGCTTTCAACGACTTTTTTGCGGTTTTTTTTAGCTCGGCAACGCTTTTTTCGGTAATTTTTACCGCTTTGAAACTATTTCTTGAAGCTGTCTTTGAGCGAAACTATTTCGGAAAGCACGAGTTTACCGTTCTCCACGAATTTTTTGTAGTAGCCCGTACGAAGCAGCTGGAAGCTCTCGCCTTCGGCGGCTTCGTCAAGGTACGTTTCGGCGTAACCGTTGAATACGGTAAGGCTGTTCTCGTTCATACGCTCTGAAAAATCCTGCCCGGGGTAGGCGGCGTCTTTCAAAAGAAAATCGTACTTTCTTATCTCTGCGGGAACGCACTTTTCGGCGCTTACCCAGTGGATGGTGCCTTTTACCTTAATGCCGCTGTTATCGCTGCCGCTTCTCGTTTCGGGAAGGTAGTTTGCGTGAACGAGCGTAACGTTCCCGTTCTCGTCCGTTTCGTAGCCCGTGCAGACGATGACGTAAGCGCCTTTGAGCCTTACCATGCCGTCGGGTTTGAGCCTGAAATACTTGGGCGGCGGCGCGAGCGAAAAGTCTTCTTCGTCAATATAAATCTCTTTCGAGAAGTAAACGTTGCGCTTTTCGGGCGTTTCAAGGTTTGGGTTGACGTCCGTTTCGACGTATTCGCCGCCGTCGTAGTTGTCGATAACGACCTTAACGGGGCGCATGACCGCCATAGCGCGGGGAGCGTGTTCGTTGAGATAGTCACGCGTAAAATGCTCGAAGTAGCCTACTTCGATTTCGGAATTAGCTTTCGCAACGCCTATTTCTTCGCAGAAGTTTTTGAGCGCCTGCGCTGGGATACCGCGATTGCGAAGTCCCGTTAAAGTGGGCATACGCGGATCGTCCCAACCTGTAACCGAACCGTCTTCGACGAGTTTTTTGAGATAGCGCTTGCTCATAACGGTGTTGGTGACGTTGAGCCTTGCAAACTCTATTTGTCTGGGCTTATGCGTAACGCCCGTGTTTTCGATCACCCAGTTGTATAAAGGTCTGTGGTCCTCGAATTCGAGCGTGCAAAGCGAATGCGTAACGCCCTGCATTGAATCGCAGATGGGGTGAGCGTAATCGTACATAGGATAAATGCACCACTTATTGCCCGTTCTGTGGTGTTCGGCGTGAAGAACGCGGTAGATGACGGGGTCACGCATGTTGATATTAGGCGAAGCCATATCTATCTTGGCTCTTAAAACCTTTTCGCCGTCGGCGTACTTGCCGTTTTTCATATTCTCGAACAGTTCGAGATTTTCTTCGATCGAACGATTGCGATATGGGCTTTCTTTGCCCGGCTCGGTGAGCGTTCCGCGCATATCCCTGATCTCGTCGGCGGTAAGGTCGCAAACGAAGGCTTTACCGTCCTTGATGAGCTTTATCGCAAGGCGATAGATGTCGTCGAAAAAGTCGGAAGCGTAATGCACTTCGTACCACTTGAAGCCGAGCCACTCGATATCCTTCTTGATGGCTTCGACGTACTCGGTCTTTTCCTTAGAGGGGTTTGTGTCGTCAAAAAAAAGGTTGCACAGCCCGCCGTACTTTTCAGCCGTGCCGAAGTTTATGCACAGGCTTTTCGCGTGCCCTAAATGAAGATAACCGTTAGGTTCGGGCGGAAAACGGGTGTGTACGGTCGTGACCTTGCCTTCGGCAAGTTCTTCATTGATGATGTCTTCGATAAAATTTGCGTGTTCGTTTAATTCCATATAATAACACCCTGAAATAATTTACGATAATTTTAACACCAAAAGCTAAAATAATCAACATATTTTAAGTACCTGCGACGCATTTACTTGACAATTTTTGGCGTTGACTATAAAATAACAGTAATAAAAGACGAGCCTTATCGCAACTTGCGGCGGGCTTCGTCTTGACCAAACAGTTTTTACAAGGAAGTTTTTTATGGAAGAGAAAAGAGCCGTCACGATGGACAAACTCGTCAATCTGTGTAAAGGCAGAGGCATAATTTTCCCCGGCAGCGATATCTACGGCGGAATGGGTAATACCTGGGATTACGGTCCCGTAGGCGTTGAGATAAAGAACAATCTCAAAAAATTGTGGTGGAAACGCTTCGTTCAGCAAGCCGACAACTCTTACGGCGTCGACGCGGCTATTCTGATGAACGCCAGAGTCTGGGAGGCGAGCGGCCACACCGCTTCGTTCTCCGATCCGAAGATGGACTGTAAGTTCTGCAAGACGCGCCACCGTGCCGATAATCTTATAGAAGCTCACTCTCACGGCACCGTCAATCCCGACACTATGACCAACGAAGAGATGGAAGCCTATATCAAAGAGCATAACGTCGTTTGCCCCAAGTGCGGAAAGTGCGATTTTACTCCCATACGTCAATTCAATCTTATGTTCGAAACGTCGCGCGGGGTTACCGAAGAAGGGCAGAACAAGATATATCTCCGCCCAGAAACTGCGCAGGGCGAATTCGTAAACTTCCTTAACGTTCAGAGAACGACGAGAGCCAAAGTTCCTTTCGGCATCGCGCAGATAGGCAAGGCTTTCCGTAACGAAGTAACGCCCGGCAACTTTATTTTCAGAACGATAGAGTTCGAGCAGATGGAACACCAGTTCTTCTGTAAAGAAGGCACCGACGGCGAATATTACGAATTTTACAAGAAAGCCGCGATGCAGTTTTTGATCGATCTCCATATCAGCGCCGATCACCTTCGCTTTAAAGATCACGACAAGCTCGCGCATTACGCCAAAGCCGCTTGCGATATACAGTATTATTTCCCCATCGGCTGGTCGGAACTCAACGGTATCCATAACCGCACCAACTACGACCTTTCGCGCCATCAGGAATATTCGGGTAAGAGCATGCTGTACGTCGATCCCGTTTCGGGTGAAAAGTATATCCCGTACGATATCGAGTATTCGATAGGCGCGGACAGGCTTATGCTCGCCGTGCTTTCCGAAGCTTACGACGAAGAAACGCTCGAAAACGGCGAAACGAGAGTGGTGATGCACTTCCACCCCGCCGTTGCGGCTTACAAAGCGGCTATCTTACCGCTTCAGAAAAACCTTTCCGAAAAGGCGAAGGAAGTTTACAAAAAACTTGCCGAATACTTCCCCGTCACTTACGACGAAGCCGGTTCCATCGGTAAACGTTACCGCCGTCAGGACGAGATCGGAACGCCTATGTGTATAACGATAGACTTCGATACTCTCGAAAACGACACCGTAACCGTTCGCGACCGCGACAGTATGGAGCAGATAAGGCTCAATATTTCCGAGCTCAAGGACCATATCGACGAACAGATCAAATTCTGATTTTTGCCGCCGCCGCAAAGGACGTTCTTTGCGGCGGCTTAACCGTTTATTTGGCAAAATAGTCGGGCTATAAGTCGATTAACGCGTATTTAGTTAAAAAGGAGAGAGAGTATGTACGACCTTGAAAGCCGTTGGAAACTTAACGGCAAGTATATCGAATACTACGGGATAAGAAAACTGCCCTATCTCCTTAAAAACCGTATCCGCGTAAACGCCAAACAACGCGAAATAATGGAGAAGCTTCCTAAAGTTGAGCTGACGAAGAGTGAAATATCCGTTCTCGGCGGTTTGTTCGGAAAGCAGGTCGTTGACGTAAAAGATAAAAAGCGCGTGCCTGCTTCGCTCGAAGAAGCGACTTTTTGCAAGACGTGCGCGGCAAACGACTTTATGATACCGGGGCTTGAATTTGACGATAACGGCGTATGCCCTATCTGCGCTTCGGTGGAAAACGTCAAAAGTTTCAAGAGCCTTGTACCCGTTAAAAACACCTTTGAAACGTGCAAAAGATCGCGTTTCGACGTGGCGGTGTTCTATACGGGCGGAAAAGATTCGACGTATCTTCTGTATTATCTTGCAAAAGTTTTAAGGTTGAGAGTGCTTGCCTTGACCTGGGAGATACCGTACATGTCCGACAGCGCCAAAAAAAGCATAGAAGGCGCGAAAAAGAGTTTTGATACCGTAGAGTTTATAACGAGAAGGGTGTCCGACGCCGATTTGAAGGTGATTTATTCCGAACTTTTCAGATTGAGCGGAAACACCTGCGCTTGTCCGTCGCTTGCGTACGTACTGTTTTACCCCGAGCTCGTTATAAACAGAGTGCCTTATTTCGTTGCGGGCAACGAGCCCGCTCAGATACTCGGGCTTTACTACAACGGTATGGCGCCCGCGATAGCTTACGGTTTTGCCGAAAATAAATTTCTCAACGCTATGATAAACGTCGGGAGAGTGCTCACTCTTCGTAAACCGTTTAAAAGCGGGCAGTTCCAGACGCTTGCTACGATGAAACAACTTGCCTACGGCGATTCGTGGCTCAAAAAGATTGCAGGGTATAAAAACGAGCTCGTCGACAATATCGTGAAGGCGATATCGAAGGTGGATAATCTCGTAAAGCCGCTTAAAAGAGCTATCCGCAGCTCCTCGTTTTCGGGCAATATTCCCGCGTTCGTTCAAGTCGATTTCAACGAGATATGCGGCGGAACTTACGAGTGGCGCAAAGTCAAAGACGTTATAGAAAGGGAGTGCGGCTGGGTGGCTCCCGAAGATACGGGCAAAGGTCTGCATACGAGCTGTAAGATAGAAAAGTGCAAAGAGCACACGCAGTTCGTGCGTTTTTATAATATGAAAAGCAAAATGATACCTTTCAGCGCTCTTGAAATTTCCATCGCAAGCCGAAGCCGTAATTTAACGAAAGAGCAGGCGATAGACGAGATAAAAAACTCGCTCGGGTTTTCGTTGGAGCGCATACCCGAGTGCTTGATAATGGAAGAGTATTTTAAACGATGAAAGCCGTGGTTTACTATTCAAACACGGGGCAAAGTGCGGCTATAGCTTCGTTAATCGCAAAAAACGTCGGATTTCCCGTAACGGATATGCGAAGCTGTAAGAGTAAAACGTTCGACGAACTCGTTATCGTTTTTCCGATATATTGTCAGGATATCCCCGAAAAGGTTACCGAGTTTTTAAGCGGCGTATCTTTTGAAAAGATCGCGCCGATAGCAACTTACGGCAGAATGAGCACGGGAAACGCGCTGTATAAACTCAAAAAGATTTACGGTGACAAGGTGATAGCCGCGGCGTATATCCCGACGAAACATTCGTATCTTGATACGCAAGCGTTCGACGACTTCGATAAACTCCGACCGCTGTTCGACAAGTTGCAAAACCCTTCGCCCGTTGTCGTTCCGCCTTTAAGAAAAAATCCGCTCGCGGGCTTTTTTCCGAAAACGAGAAGCCGTATAGGCGTAAAACTTCGCGTTTCGGATAAATGCGACAAGTGCGGGGTTTGTACGTCGCAATGCCGTGTAAGCGCAATGCGCGACGGCGCCATAAATAATAGTAAGTGTATACGCTGTCTTGCCTGCGTTTACGCTTGTCCAAAAGGCGCGATAACCTTTAAAACGAACTTTTTTATGCGCTATTATCTTCGTAAACCGCGCGTAAACGAACTGTTGATATACGTATAAGTAAGCGTTTGCGTTAAAAAATCGTTATCCTTTCGTCTTTTAACGATTTTTTAAAGAAGATGCTTTACAATAATAATAAAGGAGAAAAAACATGAAAAAATTCGTTGCTGTTTTAATTATAGCCGTTATGGCGTTTGCCCTTTCGGCTTGCGGGCGTATCGAGTATTACGAATACGACGATGCCGAGCTATATTCGGTCGGCGGGCAGGAAGTTAATCTCGACGGTCTTGGCGAGATAAAATCCGTCGAAATAAACTGGCTTGACGGCGAAGTCAACGTCGTGAGCGGCGAAACGCTTTCCGTCAAAGAAGAAACCGCCGTCGGCGAAGAGTATCTTCCGTTTTATTACCGCGCCGACGACGAAGGCGCGTTGATGATCAAAAACGCAAAATCTGGCTCAGACTATTCCGCCGTCAAAAACCAGAAGAAGAAACTGACTGTGACCGTTCCCGAAACCGTGCATTCGGTAGATCTCGTTCTCTCGCGCGCTTCGTACAACGTGACGGCGTCGTCGGTGAACGTCGTAGTCGTAGACAGTTCTGTCGGAAGCGGCGCTATCGATTGCGAATATTTAAGCGCGGCGCTCGTGACCTCCATTTCGGGCAACGTTAAAATTACAGCAAAAGCCCAACTCGTTGCCGCGCTCGTCTGCGTGACCGTTTCGGGAAACGCCGAAGTTGCGCTCGATTCCGTCGAAGATATAAACCTTTCCTTCACTTCCGTTTCGGGACATTTTGAAAGCGATTTCGAAGGCTTGAAAGAAGCCGTTGACGCGGCGAACTCGGCGGCGTCTTCGTCCGCTTCTTCGTCAGGCGACGAGAACGCAACTTCCGCCGAAGAAGAAAACGATGACGATTATTACGAATACAACGGCAAAAAGTATAAAAAATTCACCGTTTCCTTTACTTCGATAAGCGGTAGCTTCACCGTAAACAAGATAGCCTGAAAAAGCGTAGACATTTAGCGAAAGCGCCGAAAGACATATCAGGCTGACAAAAAAATAAAACCTTAAATTATATCGACGGATCTTTCCGCCGATATTTTTTATTGAAAATAATCCGAAAAAGTACCGTTTTTTAAACGATCTTTAATAATTCGGCTTTAAAATATACATATAGACGGAGCAAAAACAGGCTATAATCGTTAATGAAATATCGTTCCGACAATAAAAGGAGGCGCTATGAATACTGAAAACGAACGAAAAATACTCGTTGCGGGTTGCGACAGAGATTTTTGCGCGTCGATATATCGCGCGCTTACGCTCAGGGGACTTGCCGCCGACGTGGTTTTCGACGGAGTGCAGGCAATCCGCGCGTTCTCAGCTTCCGATTACGATATCGCGATAATCGACGCCGATATAACGAGAGTTGCCGCTTGCGAAGTCGCCGATAAGTTCCGCTCTTTAAGCGGCGGAAAAGTTCTGGCGCTTTTAAACGATTGCACGGAGATATCCAAAGCCGTAAACGATTTGAAATGCGACGCGGCGCTTACCCGTCCGTTCACGAGAAAACGGTTTTACGAAGTTATAGACGGACTTTTGTAATTTTTCAGCGTTGAAAGAATAGCTTAAATAATATAAAGGAAACGCGTTTAAAAGCGCGACGATCGCGACGAGCCGGGTAAAAACTTCGGCAAAGGAAAAATATATGGTAAAAAAGCTCAAAATCAAATTCGTATGCGTGGCAACGGCGTCTATCGCGGCGCTGCTTATAGCGATACTTGCAGTAGTCAACGTAGTCAATTTTTCGCTCGTTGCCGACGACGCCGATAAGGTGTTGGATATGATACGCGAAAGCGGCGGACAGTTTTCTCTTCCCTTTAACGAACAGCCGACCGAGCCTGCTCCGTTTGAGCGCGGCGAGAACTTCGCGAACGGCGGGCACGGACCTATGGGACCAAACTCCGCCGACAACAAAGCTTCGATGCGCTTCTTTACCGTAGCATTTTCGGCGGACGGTACGGGAAGGATAGTAAAGCACAACCTTTCGGTCGTCAGCGAGCAGGAAGCCGTCGAGTGGGCGACGCGTCTTAAAAACGCGAAAGGCGGCTGGACTCATTCGACGTACAGATACGAAACTTACGCGGCAGGCGGAGAAACTTTCGTAACCGTCGTCGATCAGGCAAGAGAGCTTTTGCCGTCGTACAGAGTTCTTTACGCTTCGATAATAGGCACGATTTCGGGGCTTGCGATAGCCGTTTTGGTGCTCGCGCTCCTTTCCGATAAATTCGTAAAACCGCTTACCGACAGCGAGAGAAAACAGAAAAAATTCGTAGCCGAAGCGGCGCGCGAACTGAAAACTCCGCTTACGGTTATAGCCGTCGATAAAGAGTATCTTAAAGACGAGTTCGGCGAAAACGACGCAACGCGATCTATAGATAAGCAGACGGATAAGTTGATGAATCTTACGTTAAAGCTCAACGAACTTCTCGTTATCGAGCGCGAAGAAATCGAAAGGGCGCCCGTAAATATGAGCGAACTGACAAAAAACTCGCTTGACGGCTTTAACGAAACTTTTTCGGCAAACGGCGTGATAGTCACAAGGGAAATATCCGAAAACGTCTTTTTCGACGGCGACGAAATTTTGCTTAAAAAAGCAATTTACGAACTTATAGACAACGCCGCAAGGTTTGCCGAAAAGTCCGTCGAAGTATCGCTTTCAAAGAGCGAAAAACGAGTTAAGCTTGCCGTTTCGAGCGACGTGACGGGCGAAGAGGACGGCGATCGCGACACCGCTTTCGACAGGTTTTATAAGTCGCCCGATTCTAGCGGCAACGGATTAGGGCTTTCGATAGTGAAAGAGATAGTTTCCGTTCACGGCGGAAGGGCGCGCGCGTACGTCCGCGACGGAAAATTCGTCGTAAAAATAGAGTTGTAGGGGGTAAAAATGGCTGAAAATAACGTAAAAACGACGGTTGCGAAGCCAATTCTTACCATGCAGCGCTACGAGCTTAAATATATTCTCGACGAGAACCAGACGGCTTTTTTGCGTGAAAAACTCAAAGGGCACATGGAAGTAGACGCGTACGGGCTGACGTCGATAGCGTCACTTTACTACGACACGCCCGATTACAGGCTGATAAGAACTTCCATCGAAAAACCGCTTTTCAAAGAGAAGATACGCCTTCGCTCGTACGGGCTTGCGAAAAAGGGCGCGACGGTCTTTTTGGAGCTTAAACGCAAGGCTTACGGAATAGTATATAAGCGGCGCGTCGCGACGACCGAAGAAGCCGTCGAAAGATTTTTCAACTACGAAGGCGACGTCTGCGCCGACGGTCAGATAGCAAGAGAGATAGCGTATTTTCGCGGCTACTACAAAAAACTCGTTCCGTCGTGTCTGATAATCTACGACAGAACGGCGTACTTCGAGCGTGACGGCGACCTGAGATTGACGATAGACTTAAACCCGCGCTATCGCGTTGAAAGGCTCGATTTATCGAGCGATATGATGGGTACACCGCTCCTTTTAGAAGGCTCTTCCGTACTCGAAGTCAAAGTCCAGCAGGCGATACCGCTGTGGCTTTCGGAAATTCTCACTCAAGGAAAGATATACAAAGGCAGCTTCTCCAAGTACGGCGAAGCTTACAAACAGCAACTACTCAAAATAAGAAATAAAGGAAATTAAAACTATGTTCGATTCAATTTTCGCTACCGAAACGACGACTTCTCTCATATTTTTAATGCTCGGCGTGAGCTTGGCGGCGGGGCTTATCTCTGCGTTCATCACTTCGATAAAACTGCGCGCGACCAAAGGCTTTTTCGTGACGACGGCTCTTATGCCGACTATCGTTTCGGCGTCCTTTTGCTTTCTTAATATAATGTTTCAGAACACCACGGCGTCTACCGTCGGCAGAATAGCGGCGATCATGGTAGGGTTGGGGCTTATAAGATTCCGTTCGGCGCAAGGCAAAGCCGAAGAGATGTTCGCGCTCCTGACGTCGGTGATAGTCGGCGCGGTTGCGGGGCTCGGATTTTTGACCTACGCCGTTATTATCGCGATAGTTATTCCGCTTATCTACACGGGGCTTATGTCCGCGAATATATTCAAAAACAAAAAGCTCGCCCGCGAAAAGACGCTCAATATCACCATCCCCGAATCTCTCGATTACGTCGACGTGTTCGATAAGACTTTCGCGCACTATTTAAAAGAAGTTGAGCAGGTCGGCGTCAAGACGACGGGCATGGGCTCGATGTTCAGGCTCTCTTACAGAATAGTGATGAAGGACCCCGCCGAAGAAAAGGAATTTATTGACGAACTGCGTACCTTCAACGGCAATCTCGAAATATCCGTTCTGCCTTACAGCGACGATCCGAGAGCTTTATAACGACGTTTTCCTGCTCCTTATGGCGTTCTTTTAAGACGGCGTAAAAAAAACGATAATCCGCGTCGTTGCATAAATTTTTACGATTGCGGACGGTCTTATTATAATTTTGGGTTATACATACATAGCAAATCGTTATCCTTCTCGTCGTATAAATCGATTGACAACCAAGTTAAGCGTTTGATAAAATAAAAAAAATCGAACGCAGGGTTTGATACGTACGTTCGTCAAAATTTTACTCAACGAAGATATTCTCGACGCGCACTTCTATACGAAACGCAGAAAATGATCAATAGGGTTTGTTGCTCTATAGCGGAGCGTTTGCAAGTTTCAAAACCTGTCGGCGCTTCTTTTTTATTGCGTAAAGTTACGGTATTGACTTTTTCGCCGAGATATTATATAATCTAATAAACAGAGAAATTATACCGCGTTATGGAAGATATAAACGTATACGTCAACTCAATATTGAAAGCTTACGCAAAGCCGAGCGTTCAAAAGTTCACGGCGTCGCTTATACCGAACGTCGAAAATTCACTCGTTCTCGGCGTTTACGCAAAAGACGTGAAAGCCGTCGCCGCAAGGCTCGTAAAAGAAGGGCTGGAAAAGGAATTTTTATCTTCGCTCCCGCACGGCTTTCTCGAAGCGTATATCGTTCACGCTCAACTTATAAACGGCGTTTTAGAGCTATCGACAAGCCTGACGCTTCTCGACGAGTTCTTGCCTTACGTCGACAACTGGGCGACTTGCGACAGCCTGCGCCCAAAGGCGTTCGTTAAAAATAAGCAAAAGGTCAGAAGCTACGTTCTCGACAAGATAAACTCGATAAGCGTTTACACGCGCCGATTCGGTATCGAAGCCGTAATGACTTACTTTCTCGGTGAAGATTTCGACGAAGAACTGTTTTACGCCGCGGCGTACGGCGTCAAAAGCGAGAGCGAAGACTATTACGTCAAAATGATGGTGGCATGGCTACTTGCTACCGCCGTATGCAAAAACCGTGACCAAGCCGTTTCGGTTATAACTTCGGGGAAACTCGACGCAGAAGTCGAAAGGCTCGCCGTCAAAAAGTGCGCGGAAAGCTTCCGCGTGACGGACGAGGACAAATTACTTCTCAAAAACTATATCCGCAGTAAAAAAGTATGACGAGAAAGCTTGTTTCTCCTTCGGAAAAAAGAGCCGACAGGGAAAGAAAACTCAATAACCGCATCACCGAGATAGACGCGCTTCGCGGAATAGCCATAGCGCTCGTTATTCTCGACCATTTGATGTACGACGTTTTCTTTCTTATGCCGAATATCTTCGGGTTTTCTTCGTATAACGCAGGTTTTTGGGCGGACTTTGCTTCTCTTGCCCGCTCCTACTGGCGCTGGGACGTACGCAACTACGTTCGCCGTTTCGTGCTGTTTATCTTCCTTGCGTTGACGGGCGTAAGCTGTTCGTTTTCGCGCTCGAATTCAAAGCGCGCGTTAAAGCTCGGGGCTATCGCTCTCATACTGACGGCTATCACCGTCGTCGCGGACGTTATAGCAAATCTTCACGGAAGGTTCGTGATCGTTTTCGGTATTCTTCACGTGATGGCGTTATCGCTTTTTGTCGTAGCTATAGTCGAAAGGTTTACCGAAGAAAAGTTCGCGTATCTCGTGATAGGCGCGCTGCTCGTCTTTGCGGGGGCGATATTTTATAATCCGTTCGCCGTAACGCCGCAACAGTTCGTCGTCTGGGAAAAATTTCCTACGCAGTTTCTCGAAGCCTTTATCGGAACGAAACTTTTAGGTCCCGACAGTTATTCGTTTTTGTTTTACGGCGGTCAGGTGTTTATAGGCGTGTTTTTAGGCAAGCTCCTTTATCCCGAAAGAAGATCCATAGTTTTTAAGAAGGGCTATATCCGCGGTCCGCTCACGTTTTTCGGCAGGCACTCGCTCGTCGTGTATATCGCGCATCAGATAATTATCCCCGTGGTTTTGGGGGTTCTGCTTCTCGCGAGCGGCTATAATCTCAAATTTTAACTTTTTTTGCGCTTTGTAAAACGTTTACAGGCGCAAGTTTTGCACTTTGACCTTTCAAGAGTTGTTTTCACGGACAATATATAGTATAATATGAAATAGAAAACCCGAACTATCGGCGCGCCGCGCCGAACGACCGGATATATTTGCGGTCATATTCACACTTTTACAAACGGAGAAAATATGCAGATAGAAACTGTAATGTTCCTTATCGCGGGGCTTGGAGCTTTTTTGATAGGCTTTAAGGTACTTTCCGAAAACCTTGCGAAGTTCGCCAACAAGGCGATGCGCAACATGTTCAATAAAATATCGGGCAACAAGTTTGCGGGCGTTGCCGTGGGCGCGGGCGCTACCGCGCTTATACAGAGCTCGGCGGCGACTACCGTAATGCTTATCGGTTTCGTCAACGCGGGCATGATAACGCTTTCGCAGGCTGTTCCGATAATAATGGGCGCGAACATAGGTACTACGATAACGGCGCTTATCCTTTCGCTCGACGCCATCGACGTTCCGCTCTTTGCGATGACGCTTTCGCTTATCGGAATATTCTGTTCGATGCTCGTCAAACGCGAACGGCCCAAAACTCTGTTTTTGGCGATAGCGGGCGTAGGGCTCGTGTTCTTCGGGCTTAAAACGATGTCGTCGCAGATGTCGGTGGTTGCCGACCAGCCCGTCGTGCAGGAAGTTTTGCAGAGCGTTTCCTTCCCGCTTTTACTTTTCCTTATAGGTATCGTGTTTACGATAGTCATGCAGTCGTCAACGGCGGTCACGGGTATCCTGCTTTCCATGGCGGGCGCGGGGCTTACGATAGGCGGCGGCGGA
>CACXHH010000195.1 GCA_902767455.1 uncultured Eubacteriales bacterium | reverse complement strand
GTTTGCTATCTTACCGAAGAAGATATCGCCGCGGGGAAATCTTACGAGCAGGGCAGAACTATCCTTTACGCCATAGCTCAGGGTAAAGACGCGGGCACCGCGCAGAACTACACCGCCGGTTGGGCGCACAACTTCGCAATTCCGCTCGAACTTCATTTAAGCGACGATTGCAGGCATATCGTAAGAGAGCCTATCAAAGAAGCGCAATCTTTGAGAGTAAAAACCCTTTACGATTATTCGGGCGCAGGCAAGACTGCCGCGGAAGTTAATTCCGAAATATCGTCTATCCGCGGCGATATGTTCGAGATAAGGGCTAAAATCTCCTTCGATCCCAAAGCATACGACTATTCGGGCGGACTTAGCGTCAGATACAACAAAAACGTCGTAGGCGGTCAGACGGAGAGAACGGATATAGTGTTCTCGAACAGGGGCGTTTACGTCGAAAGAGCGCAATCTTCTCTTCTCGATTACGTCAAAAAGCATCCGAGCGGAACTTACGGAGTAGTCAAAAACGAGTACGACGTAGTTATCCTTCTCGACAGGTCGATGCTCGAAGTGTACGTCGACGGGCTTATAAGCTTCACGATGAGAGTATATCCTAAGTACGGCGATTCGGACGGGCTTTGCGTTTTCGATAACAGCTCTGGCATTACTTTCAAATCGTTGCAGATATATCAGATGGGCAGCGCGTATAAAGACACGGTCACGCCCGCGTATTACGGCAACGTCGGCAATCTCGGAGGTCAATGATGAAAAGAACGAAATATTCCGTTTTAGCGGCAGGTATGATATTAGCGTTGACGGCTTCTGCGGCAATGCTTACCGTAGGCTGCGAAGAACAGACTCCCGCTCCGCAAAGCAGCGGCTCTCAACACGCCGAACCCGTAGCCACCACCACCGAACAAGTGCTTAACGGCGGCTTCGAAACGGCTTCTCTCGACGGTTGGACGGTCGAATACGGAAACGCCTTCAACGACGATTGCGTTTCTTCCAACACCTTCTTCACCTTCGCTAGCGACGCCAACGACAACAGACTTTCTATATCTCAGACGGGTAACTGGTACCTTACGGGTAAAGGCTTCCACGGCGGCTTTTCTGGCGCGAGAACGGGGGCTATCCGCTCGGCAACGTTCACCATCCCTTCCGACGGGTATATGAGCGTTAAACTTGCCGGCGGCGCTCTTAAAATAGGCAAGGGTGAACACGATCCCGCAAAACCCGTCGAAAAACTGTGCTATTTCGGCGTTTACACCGTTGAAGACGATAAACTTATCGCCGTTCAGCACAACGATTACTTCCACGAACACACCGAAGATTACGTCAACCCCGCAAGATACGCGGCGGGCGTATACAACACCGACAACTTTTACGAATACACTCTCGATTTGTCCGACTACGCCGGCAAAAAAGCTTACGTAAGGATAGTCGATAACGACGAGAGCTGGTATTACGGCTATTTTGCGGTAGACGATATCCGTTTAGGCGAAGACGCCGATCCGCAGGAAGAAGGCACCTTCTTCGTTAAAGAAAAGAACTACGTTAAGACCGCCGAAGCTCCGAGCGAATACGACATCGCCAACGGCGACTTCGAGCTCGGCTCTCTCGCGGGCTGGACGATCGTTTCCGGTGACGCCTTCTCCGACGACGGCGTTAATTCCGAAAGCGTATGGTGGAACGAAAACATCACCTACAACCGCGACGGAAACTACCACTACGGTCACTATAAACCTTCCGCAACGGGCGTTATGCGTTCGAGCGAGTTTATTCTCGGCGGAAGCGGATATATAACCTTCAAGCTGGGCGGTTGCGCCGATAACGGCAGGACTTATCTGAGAATAATGATGAAGACGGACGACGAACCCGTCGAGATCGCAAGGTATTCCAACAGCAAATACTGGAACTTCCAGTTCCCGTACGTTCCCAACGGAATGCGCCTTCTCAATATGGTGCAGTATTACGCCGACCTTTCGCGCTATATCGGCAACACGCTGTATATCGAAGTCGTTGACGAAAACAATTCGTCTGACGATCTCGGCGCGATAACGCTCGACAGCGTAGTCACTTATCACGAAACCAAGCCGATGTGGTACGACAGAAACTTCTATCAGGCTTTGAGCGACGGCGACGTCATGGCTGAAAGCGAGTACCAGATAGAAAACGGCGGATTTGAAACGGGCGATCTCACCGGTTGGACGCTTTCGGGCGACATCGGCGAGATAACCGACGCATCTGGCTGGTGGAACGAAAATCTCCCCTATAACAAGAAAGGCAGATATCTGTTCAGCGGCATTTCGAAGGAAGGCGGCACGGGCACTTTGGAAAGCTCTGCGTTCAAACTCGGCGGCTCGGGTTATATAACCTACCTTCTCGGCGGCGGCGGGGACGGCAAACTGTGCTACGTTTCGATAATCGACGCCGACACGGGCGAAGAACTTGCGCGTTTCCACAACAGACTGTTCAACGACAAAGGTATCCGGACGATAAACAGCGGCAGTAACCTTGCCAACATGGTTCTTTACAAAGCAAACCTTTCCGAATATCTCGGCAGAACGTTAAAGATCCGCCTCGTCGATAACGCTACTTCCAACTGGGGGCTTATGACGTGCGACAGCTTCGTCACCTACTACCAGAATATCGAAGCCGTTCCCACCAACGCAAACCTTGCCAAGAATATTCTTCCCGTTTCGGCTCCGCTCGGACGGGATAACGAATATCAGGTTTTAAACGGCGACTTTGAAACGGGCGATCTCACCGGCTGGACGCTCGGCCGCGCCGCTTACAGCTACGGCGATATCGGTTACGTTTCCATGCAGGAAGTTTACTGGAAAGACCTTACTAAGCCTTACGGCATGGGCGGAACGTATCTCTTCACGGGTATCGAAGACGTAAAAGGCAGCTTCGAAGCTCACACGGGCTCGCTCGAAAGCTCGGCGTTCACCGTCGGCGGTTGCGGGTTTATAACCTTCAAGCTGGGCGGCGGCAGGAACTCGCAGTGCTATATCGAGATAGTAGACGCTTCAAACGATCGGGTACTTGCGAAATTCCGTAACGAAAACATGAACGAAGGCAAGCTTATTCAGTACAAGGCCGACCTTTCCGCGTTCATGGGCAAATCGGTAAAGATAAGAGTTATCGACTACGCCGAAAACGACTGGGGCTGCCTTGCGGTAGACGATTTCATCACCTATTACGAGTCTGCCGAAAAGCTCCCCGATGCAATTTTATTGAAAAACTTATTAAACTAATAAGGAGAAATAAATAATGAAAACAAGCGGATCTATTAAATTATTGATAGTTCTTACCGTGCTTTGCTTAACGCTCGCGTCACTGTTTGCGTGCGGCATCAAACCCGTAGAAGAATCTGCGAGCGGAACGGAAACTTCCGTTTCCGCTTCCGCCGGCGCTTCTTATGACGAAAGCGTTTCGGAAAGCTCTTCCGAACAAGGCTCAGCCGTCGACAGTACGTCGGCTGACGATTCTGCTTCGACTGGCACTTCCGCCGAACAGCCCGAAGAACACGAGCCTATCGCCGTCGAAAACGCGCAGACCGCAATCGCCATGATAGCGGGCGCAAGCGTTAGCATAAACCTTTCCGATTACGTAAACGAAAACGGCGCCGACGAAGTTACTTACGAAGTTTCTTCCGATAACGCCGAAGTAGCTGCCGTGACCGAAGAAAACGGCGTTTACACGCTTACCGCCGTCGCCAAAGGCGAAGCTACCGTCACCGTAACGGTAAATCATAAAGGCGAACAGGCTTTCGTGGTCGAACTTGCCGTCACCGTTACTTTCGACGTCGCGCCTACCTTAAAGCAGACGGCTTTCGAAACCACCGTTGACCTTTACGACCTTGAAAACAAGGAAAACACGACTTTCGATTTCGCCGCCAACGTTGAAAACCCCGATGAACTCGAACTTATCTACTCGGCTACTTTGAACGGCGAAGCAATCGAACTTACCGATAACGGCTACACGCTTTCGTTTGAAGGTCTTACCGCCGCTTACACGACTTATACGCTTGCCGTCAAAGTTTCTTACACCGCTAACGGCGAAGCTTCCGAATTGAATTACGAGTACGTTCTCACCGCTCGCGACACTTCGGCTTTCCGTCCCGCCAACTACAACTTCGAGAAAGACCTCGAAGGCTGGGCGAGAAATACCGAATATCGCTACAATGATAAAGAATTCGCGGGCATTTCTTCCAACTCCACTTTCTGGGACGAAGGTTACCCGATGTTCAACGTAGGCAAATACTTCTCTTCCTACGCTGCCGATTCCGAAGAAGGTTCGACGGGCACGCTCACGTCTTCCGCGTTCACGCTCGGCGGCAAAGGCCTCGTAACCTATATGTTCGGCGGCGCGGGCAACGAACGTTGCTATATCACCGTTGAAAAACTCAGCGGCGAAGCTTGGGAAGTCGTAGCTCTTTACAGAAACACGGCTTTTGC
>CACXHH010000194.1 GCA_902767455.1 uncultured Eubacteriales bacterium | reverse complement strand
GTAAACTATTTTCAACCACGAAAAAACACCAAGGAGAAATATATGAACTGCTACAAACATTTTACCATAGAAGAAAGAAGTTGTCTATGAGAATACTATGTAAAAGGAAAAAGATCACGCCGTATTCGGGGTGAGAGTAACGAAGCAGGGCTTCTACGCCGAAGCACTTTCCGTCGTAGCCGCGTAAGCCGCGGAACAATAATTCTGCACTATTTTGCATCGTAACATAAATTATTACCGGAATCATTTTTTTTGAAAAATAGGGTTTAATTATTTTTCACCGCGCGCGACGGGAAGCGGCGCTTTGTTTTTTTCCGGCGGAAAGGCGAGCGGAAAGGTTGGTAAAAAGCGTGAGATTACGTTGACTTTTCGACCGAAAAGTAGTATAAATATTTATTGTAAAGCGATAGCGGCGGCAATCGGTTGATTAACGTTTTTTGCTTGCGCAAAAAAACTGTCAGAGCTTAGAGGTCGTTAGCCGTTTTACGAAGAAAAAGCGGGATAATCGCCTTATAGGCGTACTTACGGCAAAAAAAACATAAAATTAAAGGGATAAAATATGAAGATTTTCGACGAGTTTAAAAGTCAATCGGCGGGCGTATGGTTCTTCCACGCCTACGACGAAGAGAGCTATCTTAAAGGAGATCCTTGCCACGGTTTCGGCTCGATAAAGTATGCCGAAGGCTCCGTTTACACGGGCGATATTTATTTCGACGGCAAGAACTACAACAAGCTCGGGTTCGGCAAACAGGAGTTTTTCACGTCCACGCTCGGAACGCTTATTCCCGCGATCTCGGCGCGTATGATGCTTTTCGTCGGGAGCTTCGACTACCGCAAGACAGACTGGATATACGGCAACGGCGTTCTGTATTACGGCGACGAAAACTTCAAGCCGAAATATTTTCTCAAAGGCTTTTTCAGCGGCACGCTCAAAACGGGCGAATACGTCGGTGAATTCGATTATTCTACGCTTATAGCCGGGTTTACGCCCGATATGGAAGATAAAAACAAGATACCGCTCTCCCGCGCCGCGATACTCAGACAGGGGCTTGAAAACTATACGGGAGAATACGAAAACCTTTTCGTAGGCGACTCGTATTTCGAGTGGTGGCGCTTTCCCGAAATTGCGGGCGCAACCTTTTTCGACCGCTTCGATTTGAAGAAAAACGTCAATCTGGGGCTTGGCGGGGCGACGTATTCCGAATACCTTGCCTACGCCGAAGTGTTCGACAAGCTCACCGCGCCTGAAAAGATTTTCATAAATCTCGGTTTCAACGATATCCACGCGGGAACGAAATTAAACGATATTTGCCGCGACAGAGCAGCACTCGTTTCCGTCTTAAAGGGAAAGTTCCCCGCGGCGAAGTTATTTTTTGTGAACGTCGTGCACGCGCCGTCTGAAGAAAAGTTCGTCGCAATCGAAAACGATTACAACGCGGATCTTGCAGAATACGCCGAAAGCGTTGACGGGAAAATAATCGACTACTGCTCCGCTATGGATAGCGCGAAGGGCGAAAAAGAGTTGTTCAACACGGACGGCGTGCACCCCGGCAAACTCGGTTACGATATTTTTGAAAAGGTAATAAAAACTTCGGCGGGTATCGAATAAAGGTATTAAAAGCCCGTTTCTCCGCCAAAAAGCAAAAAACGAATAGCAAATAACGAAAAAACCGTTGATTTTGACGGTAAAGTCTGTTACAATGTATAAAAATACGTCGCTTGGGCGGCTTCACCGCGTTTTCGGGAGTGAAAAAGCCGCTTTATCGGTCGGTTAAGGAGAAATATGAAAAAGAAATTAAGGATACAGGACGATTTATATAATTACGTCAACGGAGAAACGCTCAAAAAATTGAAGATCCCCGCGGACAGACCTAACGCGGGCGGTTTTGCCGAGCTGAACGAGCAGGTCGAAACGACTTTGCGCGGCGATTTCAAGCGCTTTGCCGCGGGCGAAGCTTCCACGGATATCCCCGAGATGGCGGAGGCTATCAAGCTTTATAAGATGGTGCTCGACGTCGATAAACGCAACGCCGACGGCATCAAACCTATTCTTCCGTATCTTGAAAAGATACTTGCGTTAAAGAACTTCGACGATCTGAATAAAGCGGCGGAAGAGCTTTCCGATTGCGGCGTCGACCTTCCGTTTTCGTTCGGAGTCGCGCCCGATATGAAGGACGCGACCGTGCATAGTTTGGCCCTTACAGGTCCGAACATTATTCTTCCCGACACGGCGTATTACGCCGAAGGAAACCCCGCGGGCCCCGCGCTTTTGGGCGTTTACGCGACTATGGCGACCAAGCTTTTGAAGAGCACTCCGCTTTCGGCGGAACAAGCTGCGAAGTTCGTGGAAGATACGCTTGCTTTCGACAGGCTTATCTCGAAGTCGGTCAAGAGTCAGCTCGAGTGGTCTAACTACGTCAACAACTATAACCCCACTCCGTTCGACGAAGTGTGCCGAATGCTCGCTCCTTTCGATTTTAAGGCGCTCATAACTTCGTTGTTTGGTAAAACTCCCGAAGAAGTCGTCGTCTACGATCCGCGCGCGATAAAGGAATTCGGTCAGTATTTCAACGCCGAAACTTTTGAATTATACGTACACTGGGCGTACGTGACCACGCTCGTTTCGGGCGCGAAGTTTCTGTCGTCAAGGCTTCGTTCGACGTCAAATCTTTACCGCCGTACGCTTATGGGTATAAAGAAAGATCCCGTCATCGAAAAACAGGCGTATCAGTTGGCGGCCGGCGTGTTCGCCGAACCCGTAGGCGTATATTACGGCAGAAAATACTTCGGCGAAGAAGCCAAAAAAGACGTCGTCGAGCTCGTCAAAAAGATAATAGACACTTATAAGCTCCGCATGAAGGACAACGCCTTCCTTGACGAAAAAACCAAAGAAAAAGCCGTCGCAAAGCTTTCGACGATAGTTATAAAAATGGGCTATCCCGACGGCGTGGACGAGCGTTACGCGCTTATGAAGGTCGATGAGAACGCAAGCCTTCTCGATAACGTTTTAAGGCTTCACGCGATAGCTACGAGAAGGGAATACGAAGACCTTTTCAAAAAGGTCGATCGCACCAAGTGGGTGATACCCGGGCACATGGTAAACGCCGCGTATAACCCGTCGAGCAACGATATAACCTTCCCCGCCGCGATACTTCAGGCGCCCTTTTATTCGCTCACGCAGACGGTCAGCGAAAATCTCGGCGGCATAGGCGCCGTCATAGGGCACGAGATCTCGCACGCCTTCGACAACAACGGCGCGCACTTCGACGAAAACGGTAATATCTTCAACTGGTGGAAGGACGAGGATTACGCAAGGTTTGAAGAGCTTACCAAACGCATGGTAAAACAGTTCGACGGTATCGAGCTTTACGGCGGAAAGGTGAGCGGCGAACTCATAGTTTCCGAAAACATAGCCGATAACGGCGGTATGGCGGTGACGCTCGCCATAATGCGCACGCTCAAAGAAAAGGACTACCGCTCTTATTTTACCAACTGGGCTAAGATATGGTGCATGAAGGCTAAACCGCAGTATTTGCAGATGCTTCTTGCCAACGACGTGCACGCGCCCGCCGTTCTTCGCGCTAACATGCAGCCGAGAAACTTCCCCGAGTGGTACGAAGCTTTTGGCGTTACGTCTTCCGATAAGATGTACCTGCCCGAAGACGAAAGAATAGTGATTTGGTAAAATCTTTCCGTATTCATAATTTCTATAATTCCGAATTCTTTTTGCCGTTTGGCAAAAAGCCCCGATAATCGCCTTATAGCCCCGCTTTTTGTAAAAAGCGGGGTTTTAGTTTGCGCGGTTTGCGGGGAACATTTAAGAAAAATCGCGACGAAAAAGGAAGTTGAACGCGCGAAAAGAGCCTTTCAAAAGCTTGAAAAAGCGGGTTGGTGCTCAAAAACCCGCATAAATTTTACTAAAATTACGCGTGGCGGTGAGGCAAATTATTTTTGAACGAAACTTCGGCGCGTTTTTATCGTTTTTCGAGAGCACGGCGAAAGCAAAACGAGCCGATAATCGACCTATAGCCCGACTTTTCGTTAAAACGTGGCGGTTTTTGGCCCGTTTTGCGTTGCGAAGAAGTCAAAAACCGATTTATACTGTAAAAAAATATATAAAAAAATTTTAACGATAGATATTGACATTTGACGGAAATAAATATATAATATAAAAGCTTAAATATTACGCGTGCCCTCGGGCACAAGACTCATAGGAGAGAAAACATGAGCGGATTTTTAAGAAGAATGTTAGCATTTATGTTGGGCGTCGTCATCGCGTACGTCGGGCCGATCTACTGGGCTTACCAGAACGTTCGTCCCATGACGATGGCGGGCAAAGGGCTTCAGACGGAGTCCGAGCTCGACAACTACACACTCGAAGAATTTGCCGAGTTAGTCGTCCGCGCGACGAAAGACCCGGATCAATTCACGTTCGATCGCTTGGAAAAGGAATACGGTCTTGATATCGTTAAAGTCCTTGAAAAAGCGGGCATCGACACGAGCGGAGCGAAGGAAGAAGACCTCAACGCGTTGAAGGGCGTTTCGCTTCTGAGTATTCTCAAAGGCAGTAACGAGTTCCTTGACAACGTTAAGATGAGAGCTTTATACGTCGTTCTCCCGTCGATCTTAGGCAAACCTTTGGACGAGATCTTATCTCCCGAAGCGCAAGCCCAGCTCGCCGACTACACGCTGTACGAACTCACGAATTCCGACGAAGCCACCAAAGAGATGGGGCTTATGACGGCGCTCAAAGGGCTTAAAATAGGCTCCTTGCTCCCCGCCGTGTTCGAGGCTACGTACGACGCAGACAAGCACGAATACATATATACCGCCAAGCCCGACGCGCCCGGCGCTCTGGACCTTCTCGCGAACGTACCGCTTAAATCGATCGTAGAGATAGCCGACGGAGCCGACGTTATGACCGAGCTCGTCGAAGGCGGACTTAAAGATATCGGAAACAAACCGATAGCCGAAATAATAACGACTATTCTCGGTAAAGATTCCGAACTCGGCAAGACGATAGGCGATTACGCGAAAGTGATCGGCGACCTTTCGTTTGCCGACCTTTTCGAGAAGAAAGACGGAGCTTATGAATTCACGCTCGAAAACCTTGGCGAAAACATAGCCGTAGGTTACGTTTTCGGATACACCAAGGGTGACGACGGTATCTGGTATAAGGACGCCGAATGCACCGAGATAGCAAACGGGCTTCTCGGTCTTATCGCCGATTTTGACCTTGACGCCGTTCTCCACGCCGACGGCGACGTTATCGATACGGTAAGAGCGGTCATAGGCGATATGTCCATCTATACCGTTCTCGAAACGTTCATGGATACGTCTAAACTTCCCGCCATACTCGAAGGCATAGGAAGCATCACCGTCGACAATATCCTAAAAGACGGCGTTGAAGGCATTATCCCCAACCTTATCGAAAACATCGAATACCGCGTAGGCAACGTCAGCATAGCCGACGTTCTCGATTCCATACTTCCCGAATCGATAATGGATACTCTCCACGGCAATCCGCTTATTGACGGTCTTATGAACATAACGGTAGACGATTTAATCAGCGAAGAGTATTCTCTTGAATACGCTCTTAAATTGCTCGATGAAAAGATAGGCGACGTCAATCTCGGCTCCGCGTTCGGTATCGGTAAAGACGAAAACGGCAACTGGCAGGTCGGTATCGAAGCTCTCGGGCTCGTTCTCGACGTGACGTTCGGCGACGTTATCGCCGCCGTAAGGTCGGAAAACGTTACCGAAGCCGTTAAAAATATCCTTAAAGATATCACTATCGGCGACGTGTTCGGCGCAGTTCTCGGCTACGAAAAGACGGACGAAGATCCCGTATGGCATAAGGGCGACAAGCACGTTACCCAAGGTTTCAGCGACTTCCTTGACGTGGAACTCTGGAAGATAGCCGCCACCTTCGATGCCGAAAGCGGTTACTCTATCGTCAACGATATCAAGGAACTCACCGCGGGCGACGTTCTTTACAGTGTTCTCGACACGTTCGATCTCGCTCAAAGCTTCCTTGCCTACGAAAACGGCGAAGTTTACTTAAACGGTAGCCTTGAAGAATCGCTCGGTGAGTTCTCTAAGATCCTGCTCAATATCTCCTTTGGCGAAATTATAGATAATCTCAACAACGGCAGCTGGATGGCCGAAAAAGGCATGGCGCTTCTCAACGCGCTTCCCAAAACCGTTCAATACGTAATCTACGGCGTTGCGGGTGCTGCCGCCGTGGTAATGTACTTCTTTGCCAACGATACGCTCGTAGACCTTGCGGCCAAGGCGTTTGGCGAAGACAAGATCTGGGCTGACCTTCTCGCGTCCCCGCTCAACTACGCTTACGACAAAACCGACGCAAGATACGAACGCGACGGCTTCTTCAATTCGTTTGCCGATAAGTTCCTGTCGAGCAAGATAGTCGAAACTCTCCGTAAAGACTACGGTCTTTTCGAGAACTTCAAAGCTTACATATCGCTCGCCAACCTTATCACTTTCGCCGCTCCCGTTCAGGACGCTATCGATAACGTTCTCGAAAAAGCTCTCGGCGAAAAACTCGTCGAAACCGAAAAGGGCGTCGCGGTATCGGGCGACCTTATGCACGTTACCGACCTTCTTCTCAACTTCACTCTCGACAGAATAACCGTTAAAGACGGCGTAGTTAAAATCGAAGCCGAAGAAGAAGTCCGCACGATTTTGGTGGGCGACGTACTCGGGTTCGTTCTCAACAAAGTCGCTCCCGACACGTTTACCGCTACGTTTGCGGACGACGCCTGGGCAGTCGAAACCAAGTATCTCCCCGAATTCTTCACTAACCTTGCCAACGTTTCCGTCGGCGATATAATCGACGCCGTAAACGGCGGCGAAATAATGGCTCTCGTCCATCAGCTTCTCGACGGCATCACGCTTCGCGACGTTTACGAAACGGTATGCACCGTTGTGGGCATCGATTCGGAAGAGCTTCTCGACAAACTCATCACGGGCAAACCCGCAGTTGAAAAAGTTCTCGACCACGAGATCAACGAACTCGTAGACGGCAACTTTGAAGCTTTGTGGAACAATATATTAGTCGGCGACCTTATCGAAGATCTCGTTTCCATGCTTTTAGAAAACGCGGAAGATTTCGATTACGCCGCTATATATAATAATGAAAGCGGAAAATACGAAGTCGAAGGCAAATTCGCCAAGGCTTTCGAGAACGTTTACAACCTTACCGTTGCCGACATCAAGGCTATGATAGAAGACGGCGAAGAGCTTGAACGCTTCGCTACCGAAACGCTCGACGTATTCGTCATCGGCGACGTCGTAGACCTTTTCTACACCGACTGGCACGGCAAAACGTTCCTTGAAAAAGTGTTCGACAACACTCTCGGCGACGTTGTACGCATAGCTTTCGGCAAAGCCACCGTCAAAGATACTTTCGGCGACATACTCGTAGGCGACGCGTTCGCGATGTTCCAACTTCCCGAACTCGTTAAAGAAAACGCTTTTGCAAAGGCTACCTTCGATATCAGAGTAGCCGATATCTGCGACCTTATCACGGGCGAAACGAAAGCCGAAGAATTCCTTCTCGCAACTTACGGCAAGCTTACCGTACGCGATCTCGTTGAAGACGCGCTCAAAGAAGCTCTCGGCGTCGATACTTACAACACCGCCACCGAAAACTACGCGGTACAGCTCACGCTCGATATTACTTTCGAAGATATTTACAACCTTGCCACGGGCAAGACCAAACTCGATCAGTTTATCGTAGATACTTACGGTATGCTCACCATGGAAGAAGTGTTCGGCAACTATATTAAACTTGCCGCGGGCGAAGAACTTTACGAAAAGATCGCCGCCAACAAAGTCGTTGCCGCCTTCTACGAAATAACCGTAAAAGAAGTTTACGAACTCGTTACCAAGAAGGTCGACGCCGAACAGTTCCTTATGGAACGCTTTGGCGACTTCACGCTCAACGATATCTTCGGTCAGATTCTTGAAGACGCGATGGGCGAAGAGATCTTCGCAAAAGTTTACGCCACGCCGTTTGCTTCCGTCACGCTCGACGGTATCACCGTAAGGGGTATCTACGAATTGGCTTCCGGCAAAAAGACTCCCGTCGAATTCCTTATCGACGTTTACGGCGAACTTAAACTCTACGATGTTTACGCTTCCGTCTGCGAAATACTCGAACGCGATCCCGAAACGTTCCTGTACAAACTCATTACCGGCAGACGCGCGGTAGAAAAGCTGCTCGACCACAAGTTCAGCGAACTTAAAGACGGCGAGTTCGAGATACTCTGGAACGATATTCTCGTCGGCGACGTTATCGAAGAGCTCGTTGACGAGCTTTCCGACCTTGTTGAAACCTTCGAGTACGAAGCTTCTTATAATAAGGAAACGGACGAATACGCCGTAGAAGGCAATCTCAACAAGTTCATCGAAAAGATATACAATCTCTCCGTTCCCGCTATCAAAGAGATCGTCGAAGAAGAAAACGGAGTCAGGAACTTCGTTCACGAACTTCTCGGAACTCTTGAACTCAGCGACATCGCAGACGTAATTATCTCCACCGACTGGCGCGACACCGTCATCTTGCAGAAGCTCTTTGCTCCTACGGTAGACGATATCGTTCATATGGCTATGGGTGAGATAACCGTCAAAGAACTGTTCGGAACCATCTCCTTATACGACGGGCTCAAATACGTTATCCCCGAAGATATTCGCGAAAACTTATTCGTTGCCGCGGCGCTCGGTCTGACGGTCGGCGACGTATACGACTTCATCAACGGCGACCAAACGGTCGAAGATTATCTCCTTGACAAGTTCGGCGATCTGACGCTCGGCGACGCGATCAAGCAGTTCGTTCCCGAAAGAATAAGCGAAAACGCTTTCGTAAACGCCACTTACGGCATTTATTTCAAAGATATTTACGATCTTATCAAAGGCAACAAAGACGTAACCGAATTCCTGCTCGCGACCTACGGCGAACTTACTGTCAAAGATGCCGTAAACGAAGTACTCGAAGAAGTTCTCGACGCCGAAACGCTTGCTAAAATCTACAACAACAAAGCCGCCGCCGCTACTCTCGGCATCACCGTTCAGAACATCTACGACCTTATCAAGGGCAACGAAGACGTAACCGAGTTCCTGCTTGCGACTTACGGCGAATTTACTATAGGCGACTTCGTAAGCGATATTCTTACCGCTGTTCTCGGCGAAGAAACGTTTGACGCAATCACCGAAAACAAAGTCGTTTCGCTAACTCTCGGCGTTAAGGTCAACGATATATACGACGTAGCTACCGGCAAAGTCGCTCCGCTC
>CACXHH010000193.1 GCA_902767455.1 uncultured Eubacteriales bacterium | reverse complement strand
TACCGTTTCCATACGCGGTTTTATCGCGGGGAATTTGGGTAAAAATACCGTGCAGCAATCTTCGTACGGAAGAATAGACGTATTGAACGTATCGATCTTATTTGCGATCTCTATTATTTCGAGCTTGTCGAAAGCTATAAGCGGCCTTAAAACGGGCATTTTGACGACGGAGTTGTACGAAGTGATGCTCTCTATCGTCTGGCTGGCGACCTGACCAAGACTTTCCCCCGTGATTATCGCCTGACCGCCGCAGTTTACGGCAAGCCTTTCGGCGATACGCATCATAAATCTGCGCATCATGGTTATCATAAGCTCTTCGGGGCATTTTTCGTGTATGGCTTCCTGTATCTCGGTAAACTTTACGACGTAAAGATTGAGCCCGTTACAGTATTCGGCTACTCTTCCCGCAAGCTCTTCGACCTTTTCACGCGCGGCTACGCTCGTATACGGATAACTATGGAAATGAACGGCGTCAAGCTTCATACCGCGTTTTGCCATCATATACCCTGCGACGGGGCTATCTATCCCGCCCGAAAGCATCAGCATCCCCCTTCCCGAAGAAGAAGTCGGCAAGCCGCCAAGCCCGTGAGTTATGCCCGTAAAAACAAGCGTTTTTCCGCCTTCTCGAACGTCTACGTTTATGACGTTTTCGGGAGATACGACGTCGACTTTAAGCTCGGGATAATTGTCGAGCACCACACCGCCCATCTCTCGCGAGATCTGCACGGAATTGAGATAAAAAGTTTTATCGGCTCTGTTGGTTTCGATTTTGAACGTACCCTTAATATCTTTCGCAAGAAGCAGAACGGCTTTTGAAATATTTTCGAGCGAAGTATCGATAATATAGCTTTCGGAAAACGAGTGTATACCGCAAATTTTCATAAGCTTGTTTACGATCTTTTCGTAATCGGCTTCGGCGTATTCTTCAATGAGATAACGCGCGTTCATCTTATGAAAAACGTGCGGGATATCCTTTAAATTCCGTTCAATGTTCTCTATCAGAAGTCTCTCGAAATAGCTTCTGTTTTTTCCTTTCAAATGTATTTCGCAATAGCGAACGATTATGACTTTTTCCATTTTTCGTAATTATCTCACGTTTATTTTTCCGCTTAATCTCGCCGTGACGGCGTTGAGCACTTTTACGGCTTTTAATATATCTTCCGCAGTCGTTTCGGGTGAAAACCCCGCGCGAAGCATTCCGTCAAGAACTTTACCGTTTTTCTCGAAAGCCGAAATTATTCTTGAATGCGGCTTTTTGGACGAACACGCCGAGCCCGTGCCTATTATTACGCCTTCATCGTCAGCCATCGCCTGCACGACCTGACCGCGAAGCCCGACCGCCGAAAAGCTGACGATATAAGGCGAACAGTTTTCCGGCGAAATAATTCTGAACAGGGATTTATCGAGCCCGTCGATAAAATCGGCGCGGAGAGCCGAAACGCGCTCGTAGTTTTCATTTATTTTATCGTATTTCTTTTTTGCGCACTCGGCGAAAACTCTTATGCCGAGCACGTTTTCCGTCCCGCTGCGAAGTCCGAACTCCTGCCCGCCGCCTAAAATGAGCGGCGAAAACAGTAATCGTTCGTTGAATATCAACGCGCCTGTGCCCTTTAAACCGTTTATCTTATGCGCGGAAACGCTGTAAAGATCGACATTTTTTAAGCTCGCGGGTATCTTTCCGAAGCCCTGAACGCCGTCGCTGTGGAATATAGCGTCGGGAGCCTTACGTCTGACCGCGGCGGCTATCTCGTCAATATCGTTGACGGCGCCCGTTTCGTTATTTACGTGCCCGACGCTGACGAAGGTCGTTTTTTCGTCGATTTTCGACAAGAGATCGTCGACGTCGACTGCACCGCCGTATCTGAGCTTTGCCAAACGAACATCACAGCCCTTTTGTTTTAAAAGGTTACAGCAGTTAAAAACGGCAGAGTGCTCGCCTTCGCCGAATACCGCGTTTCCCCTTTTATAAAAGGAAAATATCGCCGTGTTATCCGACTCGGACCCGCACGAAGTGAAAATTACTTTTTTTCCGCCAAAGAGCGACGAAATATCGCACCTTGCCTTTTCTATAAGTTTTTTAGCCGCCATACCGCCCTTGTAAAGCGCCGAAGGGTTAAAATAAAGTTCCTTCGTTTCTTCGAGAGCAGATCGCAAAATCTCTTCGTCGGGCTTGGTGGTGGCGGCGTTATCAAGATAAACGTAATCCATAAATCATTTCAGTTTGACTATCGTTGCGCCGTTTTCGCCTTCTGTGTAAGTTCCGAAGCGATACTCGGCGACGCGCTTGTCTTTTCGCAGATAATCGTGTATGGCGGAGCTTAAAATTTTGAGCCCTTTTCCGTGTATTATCCTTACTTCTTCAACGGAATTCATTACTGCGGAATCGATAAACCGAGCGACTGCGTCAAGCGCTTCTTCACGGCGCATACCTACGACGTTGAGTTCGGTCCTTCCCATCGGCGCGACGTTTCTCGAAACTTTGACAGCCGATTTTTCGACCTTTTGCATGCTTGACTCGGCAAGGATAAGGTCTTTGAGTTTGACTTTGACTTTGAGCGATCCGACTGAAACTTCGACTTCTTCACGCTTGTTCGGAGCAACGGTTATCACGCCGTAAGAGCCTATCGTGTTTACGAAAACTTTCGTTCCGACCGTAGCAAGTTCGGGCGTTATCTTATCGTTTTTCTTAACGAAAACCTCTTCCGTATCGAAGTATTTTTTGTTTTCAAGTTTGTTTTTTAAAGTTCTTGCGGCAATAATATCGCCGCCGTTCAATTCTTCTTTTTTAAGAATATCCTGTATCTTTTCGATAAGTTCTTCGGCTTCGGCGACCTTGTCATTGACCATCTGACGGGCTTCGGCTTTCGCCTTTTCAAAAAATCTCGCCCTGTCGTCCTCTAATTTTTTGCTCTGTTTTTCGAGTTCTTCAAGCTCGCTTACGGCTTTTTTCTTCGTAGCCGTCAGCTCTTCGAGCTCTCTTTCGGCGTCCCTTCTCGAACGCTCGGCTTCACGCAATACGTTCTCGAACGACACCTTGTTTTCCGAAAGAAGAGCCACCGCCTTAGCTGCGATATGTTCGTCAAGCCCCAAACGCGTAGCTATCTCTATCGCGTTGGAACTTCCCGGAGCGCCTATATTTATCTTGTAAAGCGGAGCAAAGGTCGCGGGATCGAACTCCATCGAAGCGTTCATTATTCGCTTGTCGATATAAGCGAATTCTTTGAGCGTGGAATAATGCGTGGTGACTATCCCGAAAGAATTTTTATCGAGAAGATGCTCGATAACGGCCTGACCGAGCGCCCCGCCTTCTTCGGGATCGGTGCCTGCGCCTATCTCGTCGATAAGCACGAACGACTTTTCGTCCGCGCGTTTGGTGATGTCGACGATATTCTTTATATGCGATGAGAAGGTCGACAAGCTCTGTTCGATGCTCTGTTCGTCGCCTACGTCGCAGAAAACGTTATCGAAAAGCGATATCTCCGTTCCGTCGGCTGCCGGAAGATACATTCCGCTCATCGCCATAAGCGTAAACAGCCCCATAAGTTTGAGCGTGACGGTTTTTCCGCCCGTGTTCGGACCTGTTATGAGCAAATATCTGTAATCTTTGCCGAGCGTAACGCTTACGGGAACAACCTTTTTCGCGTCGATAAGCGGGTGTCTTCCGCGGATAACGTTGACGTAACCCTTTTCGTTGAGTATCGGTTTTACCGATTTCGTCTTATACGCGTAAACGGCTCTTGCGCAACAGAAGTCTATTTCGCGGATAACTTCTACGTTTTCGCGGATATGCTGAGCGACCATACCTATTTTGTGAGATAGGTCGCGGACGATCTCTTCAACTTCGGCGCTCTCTTCAAGAATTGTCGATTTGAGCTTGTTGTTGAGTTCAAGAACTTCGACGGGCTCTATAAAAACGGTCGAGCCGGTAGCCGACTGGTCATGAATAAAGCCTTTGATATGCGAACGGTGTTCGCTCTTTACGGGGATAACGTATCTGTCGCCGCGGATTGTGACGATAGAATCCTGAAGGTATTTTTGCTCGTTGCGGATATAGGACGCGAGTTTATCGCGTATCTGCTCGTTGAGCGCCGTTATGCGCCTGCGAAGCTGAAAAAGCTTTTCGGAAGCGTTGTCGCTCACCTTTTCGTCGCTCAGTATCTTCGATAAAATATCCTTTTCGAGATACTGATCGCAATAAATCGTTTCGGCAAGAGCGGGGATAGCTTCCGCCGCGCCGCCGTAATCGTCCGAGTAACCGTTTCTTATAAGGCGCGAAGCTTTCAATATCCTTGCCGAGCGGATAAGCTCGCCAAGCGATAGGAGCGAACCCTTTTCGGCGCGTTCGAGCTCGTCGTCCGGCTCGTCGAAAAAATCCACCGTCGGCACGCCGAAACTGTACAGCATATCGTAAGCTTCGCTCGTTTTTTTCATAAGCATTGCCACGTCCGCCATGTTCGCCGCGGGAACGAACGAGAGAATTCTTTCCTTCGTGCCTTTCAAAACGGCGAACTCGGCAACGC
>CACXHH010000192.1 GCA_902767455.1 uncultured Eubacteriales bacterium | reverse complement strand
GGGGCGCGGTGAGCGTGATTTCGGGAAGCACGCGCTCGGTGTGGTTCATAAAATATTCGCGCGCGTCCATCGCGGAAACTATCCCGCGCTCTTTACAGACGGTCACTTTGACCATATCGGGATAAACTATAACGCCGTTTATCTCGCTTACGAAGTTGATATACGCGACCGCGCCCTGCTCGGTCGCCCATACGGCTTTCATATTCTTAAACCCCGCGCTTTCAAGGAATTTTTCGGCTATCTCTTTCGACTTTTCGATAGAAGTATCTTCGCCGTAGCACTCCTTATAACACTCGAAAACTACGGGGTGTCCGCCCGCTTTACTTAGCTCGACGTAGAGTTTGCTTCCGCCGTCGAGCGGGCAGACAAAGTTGAAAGTGGGAATACTGCCGCCGCCTTCGCCGTCGGGCGTTACTTCTATAACGCCGTAACCGTCAAATATTTCCTTGACCCTGTCCTGCGCGTTCGCGAGCGTCAGTTCCTTGCCGAGATCGGACTTGGGCGTTTTGTCATCGAGCGCGTCCGAAAACGGCCCGTCGTAAATAAGTTTGGGATAATCCACGGCGTTCGATTCCATATCGTCGAACTTATCCGTGAGCATATTCGCGCGGTCGGCAAGCAGGCTGTCAAAGTCGAAATCGACGCCCATATCGACGGTGAGTTCACTCAAAGTCATCTTTAAAGCGTTGTTCGTTTCGTATAAGTTTTTAAGAGTGGAAACGTCTTCTTTCGAAACCGAAAGTCCGTCTATAAGCTTGTTATTGAGATATTTCGAGTAATCGCCTATCTGGTTTACGAACTTGGTGGTGTAAAATTTGCTCTCGTCTTTTAACGGAAGGCGCGACACGTCGTCCGCGGCAAGGCGAGCCTTTGCCGAAAGCTCGGTCAGAATTTTTTGTTGGCGCTTTCCGTCGTTTGAAACGAGAAGTTTGGACATATCGGAGTCCATCGAGTCGACGTAGTTTACGAAATCGTAATAAGCTTCGTCTACGGCGCCGCTCATTCTGTTGCCGTAGCCGCTTCCGTCGCCCGTTCCGACGATAAGCGCCGTTGCAAGCGCAAGACAGGTAACCGAAAGGACGCACACCGCGGCTATCCAACCGCTCACTCCGCCCTTTTTGCGTTTATCCTTTCCGCCGCCGTCGTTATAGCCGTCTTTATCATCGTATTTTGCTTGTTTTTGTTTAAGTTTGCGCTCTTTTTCGTCAAGTTTTTCTATCGCGTTGCGTTCGCGTTTTTGTTCTGCCAAGCGAAGCGCTTCTTCGTTTTCGAGCGCGCTTTTTACGTCGGCATCGTCGGTAAAATACTCTTCCGCCCCGAACTCGCCGCCCGCGGGATAAGCGTTAGCGCCGCCGAAATTTCCTGCAAAATCGGTAGTTTCGGCGTTGTTTTTTACTATATTTTCGACCTTTTCGGTCGCATTGTTCTTTATTTCTTCCATAGTTTCTCCTTAAACGGCAAAGACGTGATTGCCTATCGTAATAGTCGTAGTGCGCGAGAATATCCACTTGCTCGTAGCCGTTTTCGGGTTATAGTAGTATATCGCGCCGTTAGTGGGATCCCAACCGTTCATGGCGGCTTTCGCCGCTTCCGTACACGAAGCGTTCGGGGTCATGTTTATCTGCCCGTCGGATACGGCGGTAAAGGCGTAAGGCTGATAGATAACGCCCGAAATAGTGTTCGGGAAGGACGCCGACTTCACCCTGTTGAGTACGACCGCGCCCACGGCGACTTGCCCCGTATAGCTTTCGCCGCGCGCTTCGCCGTAGATAAGGCGAGCAAGAAGAGCCACGTCGCTGCTCGTATATTTACCCGTTCCCGACGAAGTCGTCTTCGACGACGAAGCCGACGACGAGCTTATCCCCATCGCCGAAAGCGTTTTAGGTCCCGCTATCCCGTCGGCGGTCAAGCCGTTTCTGCGCTGAAAATACTTGACGGCGGCGACCGTTTTCGGGCCGTAAACCCCGTCTATCGAGCCGCTGTAATACCCCCAGCGTTTAAGTTTTGTCTGTATATTTTTGACGACCGAACCCGTCGAGCCGTTCTTGTAAGTTGCAACGGCGACTACTTGATCGTCAAAATATTCTTCGCTATCCCGCCCGCTTACGGCAACGCCTATCGCCGACGCAGTTACGACGACTGCGAAAGCTATCGCGGCGAGAACTCTTAAAAATATCTTTTTATTCATCTGTTCCTCCGTATTTCAAAAAACGTATGTAACGCAAAAAGCGTAAAGAACTTCACGCTATTTTATATACTTTCGTATAAGATCGGCGATAATCGACCTATACGTCACTTTTTCGCCCGTAAAACACAGCGGCGGATATACCACGCACCACCAGTTATCGCCTTCGGCTTTTCCGAGCTCGACGATAACGGCGTCGTAAAAGCCTTCATCGAGCGTCAGGTCCTCGTAAACGCGGGTGGGAAATTTTTCGTTGCGGATAGCGACCGAGCTTTTGTACGTAAATCCGTTTTCGGCAAGAAACCCGTCTATAAGGCGATTAACGCTATCTTTTTCGTTTTCGATAATCGTTTGCGCCTGACTTTTGGAAGCAACTTCGCCAAGCTTTGGCGTAAGGTACGCGACTATAATATCCTTTATTTCGTACTTTATCGACTGGTCTTTAAGCTCGTTCGAGTTCGCCCGTACGTGAATACGAAGATACTCGCGTTTTTCGACCTTTTCGCTTCCGCCGTAAAACGCGGCGAGCAAAACTATTATGAGAATACCGAAAAAACTTATGCACGCTTTTTTCATTGAGAAAGCTCCTTTTAACGCTTATTGAACAGTCAGATTATTGACGTTTATCTATTGTTTTATACACGGCGCGCGCCCGCGACAAAAAAAATTATAAATTTAGTTAATTATGCTTGTATAACGGACTTGTAAAGTGATATAATATTTTGCGGTTCCGATATTATTCTACGGCGCCATAGAGAGTTACCAAGGAAATGAACTCGAAAGTTTTACAATTTTTAAAACAGTTCGCGCTTTTGACCGTAGGCGCCGCGCTCGTTGCGTTCGGTATCTACTTTTTCAAGATACCCAACCACTTCTCGACGGGCGGCGTAAGCGGATTATCCATCGTTTTGGCGGCGATATTCAAGTCGACGTGGCTGACGGAAGGAATGATCCTGACTTCGATAAACGTTTTGCTCATCATTGCGGGGCTTATCGTCGTCGGCAAAGATTTTACTTTTAAGACCATTTACTGCACTTTGCTTATGTCGGGGCTGACGTGGTTGCTCGAAGTTATTTACCCGATGGACGCGCCGCTCACCCGCTACCCCGTTTTAGAGCTCGTGTTCGCGATACTTCTGCCGTCGCTCGGATCGGCGATACTGTTTTACGAAGGCGCTTCTACCGGCGGCACGGATATCGTTGCGATGATAATCAAGAAGTTTTCTTCGCTCAATATCTCTACGGCGCTTTTCGCCGCGGATATCGTTATCGTTTTATCGACTTACTTCGTGTTCGGTATCGAAACGTGGCTGTTCTGCGTACTCGGGCTCATCTCAAAATCGCTGTTCGTGAACGCCGTTTTGGAGAGCATCAACACCGTTAAGAACTGCACGGTCATAACTTCGATAGAATACGAAGAAGATATTTGCAAATTCATCACCGACGATCTTCATCGTTCGGCAACGATAAGCGAAGCGTTTTCGTCGGCGTACCTGCACGAGAGCAAGACGGTAATTATCACCGTTCTCAACCGCAAACAGGCGTTAAAACTCAAAAAGTACGCCAAAAGCATCGATCCGCACAGCTTTATCGTCGTCACTTCAACGAGCACGATATACGGAAAAGGCTTTAAGGAAAACATATAAAAAAACCGCTTTCGCGATGAGATACGCGAAAGCGGTTTTTTTAAGTTTGAAATGCGGAATTCGGAATTCGAAATTAAATGTCGAGCGATTTTTTATCTCCCTGCAAGCCTTCGGGGGAAAAAACGCCGACGAAATATTTATATAATAAATAAATCCATAATTCAACTTTCGCATTAGCGAAAACTTCATTTTAACGGTTTTTCACGCAAGCAAAAACCGTTAATCAAACGTGTTTTATAAACGCTCTGCGGCGTTTATGGAGTACGTTATCGAAGCGGCGCCACTGGTTCTGAATACTGTAATTGTCTTCGAGATTGAGATTAGTTTCGGCGTATTCGATATTTTCGTCCTTCATAGACTTCATCATATACGCGAAAACCGCCGAGCTTACGCCTTTGAGCGCGTACTCGGGCTCGACGCCGATAAGCCCTAAATCGATGACTTTTGGGTGGCGTTTTGACTTCAAAATGCCGTATATCGCGGCGGGAGTCAAACGCCCGCGGGATTTTACGAGCGGCTCGCTCATCGACGGGAAGCAAATCGCCATGCACACGACTTTGTCGTTTTCGTCGACGATGACTGCAACGTACTTCAAGCTCATTATGAGCTTGAAGTTATCTATCATCGACTTCTTCATTCCGTCTGTAAACGGCACGGTGCCGTAGATATCGACGTAAGTTCTGTCGAGAAGGTCGAAGAACTGGTCGGCGTACTTTTTCAGAAACTCGTTGAGGTTTTTAGCCGTTCCGAACTTCAGACCGTGTTTTTTCAAGACCATTTCGGAAACGCGGATAAACTTTTCGTCGGGAGTTTTCGGCCACGAAATGCGGCGTTCCACCCAGTCTACTTCCTTTTCGTAACCGCAGTTTTCGATGAGTTTTTGATAGTAAGCGTAGTTATACTGCTCTTCGTAAGTGGAAAGTTGGTCGAAGCCTTCAATGAGCAGACCTTCCCTTTCGAGATCGGAAAACCCGAGCGGACCGCAGACGGTGTCCATGCCTTTAAGTTTAGCCCAGTTCTCGACGGCTTCAAAGAGCGCGGAAGCGACTTCCTGATCGTCTATACTGTCAAAACGGGTGAAACGGACGCGTTTTTCGCCCGTTTTTTCGTTATGCGCTTTTTGGAGTATTCCGCTTATGCGGCCGACGGTCTTGCCGTCGCGCTCGGCTAAAAAGTAGGACGCTTCGCAAGTATCGTAATAAAAATAATTCGGCGAAAAAATCTTCTTTTCGTCCATAAAAAGCGGCGGAACGAAATACGGGCAGTCTTTATACAGCCGTATCGGAAAGTTTAAAAATTCCCTTTTATCCTTCGCCGTCTTGACTTCGTGAACGGTTACCATGATCAGCGATGTTTTGCGTGGAAGCAGATACCTATAGCGCTCGGGCCGCAATGGCAACCCGCCGTCGGGTTGACGGGGTGAACTTCGATATTGTCGAGCTTGCCGAACTTTTCTTCAAGCTTGGCGATAATCTTCAGAGCGTCGTCGTAGCAGTCGCAGTGACCGATAACTATTCTGTGGTCCTTGATGTTTTCGCCGAGCTCTTCGACGTAAGTCACGAGACGGTTTATAGCCTTTTCCTTGCCTATTTCCTTGCCGATGCTCTCCATCTTGCCCTGCGCGCTCATATAGATTATGGGGCGGATACCTATAGCTCCGCCAAACAGCGCCGCAAGCCCGCCTACTCTGCCGCTCTTGCGGAAGAATTTAAGGTCGTTGGCGTAGAAATACGTGGCGAATTTATCGACTTCCGTTTCAGCCCATTTGAGTATTTCTTCGGGAGTTTTTCCCGCGGCGCGCATATCGCCCACTTCGCATACGATATTGTAGCTTGGGATGGTTATGCCCTTGGTGTCTATCTCGTAGAACTTGCGTTCGGGGTATTTTGCTTTAAGCTCTTCGACAGCCATATTCATAAACCCGAACGAAGCCGACATCGCGGTAGAAAAATGAACGTAGAAAACGTCGTTTCCCGCGGCGAATTCGGGCTCGAAAACTTCGATATACTTTTCCTTACCGTGCGCGCTCGTGGTGGGAAGCTGATCTTTAGAGAGCGTACGCAAAGTTCCGTAAAACGCCTTGTCGTCGAAAGTTTCAAAGTCCTCGTAAGGGTGAATAGTCTTATCGCCCATGGTGTAGGGCATGCTTATAAGCTTGTAATTATACTTTGCGGCTACCTCGCGGGTAACGTCGCAATCGGTATCGGTAAAATAGGTTACCATAATATTTCTCCTTTTAGTTGTTTACCGCTCGTAAAGGCGGGTAAAAAGACCTTAAAGCCGTTTTTTACGCGGCGACGGTCGATTTTATGATTTTATTCTTCCTGCGCGCGACGGGGCGCGTACTCGGCAAGAGCGGCTTCTATGCGCTCGTTCAAGCCGCCGTTCGACATTTTATAAGCCTGATCGATGCAGTTTCTGACCGTTTTGGCGACGCCGTTGCCGTGGCATTTGACGACTATCTTTTTGGTTCCGAGCATGACCGCGCCGCCGTAGTTGCGGTAGTCCATAAACTCCTTCGTTTCCATGACCGACTTTTTAAGGAACAGCGCGCCTATCTTGTTTTTAAGGCTGCTCGTAAACACCTTTTTGAAGAGTTTGAGCATTTCAAGGCACGCGCCTTCGGTAGACTTTAGTAAAACGTTGCCCGAAAACCCGTCGCAAACGATAAGGTCGAACTCGCCCGTCAAAAGGTTACGGCTCTCCATGTTGCCCACAAAGTTTATGCACTCGGTGTTCTTTAAAAGCTCGAACGTTTCAAGGCGGAGCCTGTCGCCCTTGTCTTCTTCGGTGCCGATGTTTAAAAGAGCTACCTTCGGGGACTCGAAACCATAAGCCGTTTCAAGATAGATACTGCCCATAATGGCGAATTGCTTGAGCTGTTCGGGCGTGCACTCGGCGTTGGCGCCGCTGTCGCAGATACCTACGCCCGTGCCGTCCATAGTGGGCATGATGGGGCAGAACGCCGGACGGATAACGTTTTTGAGCCTTCCCACCTTTAAGAAAGCGCCCGACAAAAGCGCGCCGGTGGAGCCTAAACTCACAAGCCCCGCCACGTCTTCGTTCTTGCGGACGAGTTCCATAGCTTTAGCCATGGAAGTTTCGGGGTCGCGTATGGCGACGGTAGGGCGCTCGTCGTGAGAGATAACTTTGGGCGCGTGAACTATTTCGAGCCTCGACTTATCGTACGATAAAGCCGCGAGTTCGTTATTCAAAATCTGTTCGTCACCCGTTAAGACGACGTAAAGATCGTCGTGCATTTTCAACGCTTCTACGGCGCCTACGACGTTTGCGTTGGGGCTGTGATCTCCGCCGAAGCAGTCAACTGCGATTTTTACCATAATTCTCCTTGATTTCCCGCCGCGGCGGCTATACGCCGTATCGGCGCGGGCAAGTACCACGGCGGATTTTTTCACCGTATACTTTATAATTATATAATAATTATTTCTTTCAGTCAAGATAAAATTCGTATTTTAATCATTTTAGGGCTTTTTACGACGACGCCTGCGGCATAAAAATGTCGCCGCGAGCTTTTTCAGCTCGCGGCGGCGATATTAAGTTTTTTATCAGTCGTTCTTCTTTTCGGGAAGAATAGCGGCTAAAACGGGTTCGGGAGTCGATTGACTTTCTGCGCCGTTATTTTCCGCCGAGTTATCCGTGACGGTGATATTGCTTGCGGCAAACACGCCGTGCTGGTTGACTGCGAAACCGACTTCAACGTTTTCCCACGCGTGGTCGGCGTCGGTATGCGTGTAAGTTTCGCTGTAAACCTGTTCCGTGTTATCGACGTTTACGAAGGTGAACGTGCAGCCCGTGGGCGTAACGTCTATCGTAACGTCGAGAGTAATCGAAAGAACGTTCGTACTCGCGACCGTGATGGGGGTAGCCGTCTTCGTAGCGGTATACGCGTAACCGTCCTGCGGGCTGTTTTCCGTCTTGGTCGTCTGTCTGTAAAGGACGGTGGCGTTCTTTTCAAAGCGCAGGAACACCTTTCTGCCGTTGAACTCTTTCGCGGCGACCTTGCTGAACGCGCCGAACTCGACTACGAGATTGTTGGTAGCGGCTTTCTTGGAGATCGTAACGCGCATAGTAACGGTGTAATTATTGCCTTGATAAACATTGCCGTTAAGATACAGACCGCCGCCGTAACGCGTGGTCAACGTTCCGAGAGCGCCGAGCGTGAGGGTGTTCGCGCGCGAATCAAAGGTCGATTCGCCGAACTCTACGTACATATTAGTCGACGCGAGCGACGACGTACCCATCATTACGAAGTGGACTTTTAAGATATCGTCTTTTTCAAGGCGAACGGCAGAAGCGTCGGTATAGACGTCGCCGTAAGTTTCACCGCCGTCCGAAGACACCGAATACCCGTAGAGATATCTTTCGGAAGTTATCGTTTCGGGGAGATAATCGCCAAGCGTTTCGAACTTGGTGTGTTCGGGAAGAACGTAGCTCGTTTCAAACGCCTTATACGCGACGTAATTGCCCGAGATATCGACGTAACCGTCTTCGCCGACTACTGAGTTGGTGAACGTTTCGGCAACGAGAACGGACACGGTGACGTTTGTAGTAGGCATAACGAAGGTAAACGCGTCGCCGCTACGGGTGACGGGATAGAGATTGCCTTCTTCGTCCGCAACGGTCACGGTAACGCCGTTTTTACCTGCGTGTTCGGTGCCCGTAAAGTCTATCGTGACGTCGGTACCGAATCTGACGTAACCGCTTTCGAGCATTTCCGTTTCGGAAGTTAAATACCACTTGCCGAGATTTTCGGGGAAGGTGATAACGCCTTTAAGGTATTCCGTCCATATAGCGTAACCTTCTTCGGTAAGGTGCGTTCCGTCGGAGCGGTAGCAGCCTTCCTTAGGCTGACCGTTTTCGGTGAGAACGTCTATAACGTTGATACCCGTCACGAAATCGTTTTCGTCAAAGTATGCGTTGAGCGTTTCCATAAGCGAGATGAACGCAGGTTTGCTGTAACTGCCGCGTGAGTAAATGCTCGGCGCGGGAGTCGGGAAAATATAGTAGACGGGAGTTTCGGGGAAGTCGGTATGGAGCATCTAGAAAATCTGAATAAGCCTTGCCGCAACGTCGATACCGCGGGCGTCGAGCCCGTTTATATCGTTGCCGCCGACGAATATGAGTACGAGCGAAGGATCGAAGGGCTTGACGAGTTTGTCGTAGGCGCTCAACCAGTCGTAAGTGGTGGTGCCGCCGATACCGACGTTATAACCAGTGATCTTGTCGGTAAGACCGAGATCTTCAGCCCAGTTATCCCAGAAGTCCATAGTCGAGCTGCCGAACAGGAGCACGCCGCCCGTCTTGCTCTCGCCGCTTGCGACGTATTCGTCATACAGGCTGTTGATACGTGTGCTGTAACCCGAAATATACGCGCGGACGGAGCAGGAAGCGATATAGCTTGCCGCGTCTTCGTCGGTAGCGAACGTATTGCCGTAAGCGTTATGGATATACGCCGAGCCGCCCGTGACGGAAACCGTTACGGTAACGTTCTCGAAGTTACCGTTTAAGCTGTCGTATATCCTGCCGTTGAGAAGGAAGTAAAGCTCGTTTTTAGTTGCGGCAATCTCGAAATTCATTCTGCCGTAAGTGTCGTTCTGCGGGGGAAGGATAGAATAAAGGATAGAATATACCTCGCCGACGATACGTCTTTCGGTCGTCCAGTAACCTTCCAAAGTTCTGTAAAGACGGTATTCTACGTTTTCCGTATCGTTTTCAACGCGTACGGAAGCTTTGCCGAGTACGGAATAGAGATCAGCTTTGACGAGCGCGCCCGTACGGAAGTTCGTACCCGTAGCGAGCGTTTCTTCATTGCCGTTTTCAAGAACGTGGTCTTCGGTAAGACCGTCAGAGTTTCTGAAAGTCATATAATCGTTTCTGTAACGTTCGGCAAGTTCCATGACTTCGTCGCCCGTCTTGACGTCGAAATCCGACCAGAGCGTGTCGGCGTATCTCAGTACGCCGAACGAATACCCGGCTTTATCCCAGCCCGTTTCGTACAT
>CACXHH010000191.1 GCA_902767455.1 uncultured Eubacteriales bacterium | reverse complement strand
GTCGTATAGCAGGATAGTTATTTTTTATTGCATTATATCATATTGAATAAACCGTTGTCAAGATTTAAAATAATAATCAGAATATAATAACCTTGGAGGTCGTATGAAAAAGATACTGATCATACTGCTTGCGCTCGTCGCGGCGACGACGGCTTTCGTCGGCTGTAAGGCAAAGAGCGGGCATAAGCACACCCCGGGCGAAGAACTCTTCTTCGACGAAACGGGGCACTGGTACGTCTGCACCAAATGCGAAGAGCAGGTCGACTATGCCGAGCATTTCGGCGGTACGGCTACTTGCACCGAAAAAGCCGTTTGCGAAGTCTGCGGCGTTTCTTACGGCGAGCTCGGCGAACACGTTACGGGCGAAGCGTTATCCGACGAAACGGAACATTGGTTCGTATGCGAAGTCTGCGGTGAAGAAGTCGAAAGAGCAAAGCACTACGGCGGTGCGGCTACTTGCACGGAAAAAGCTATATGCGAAGCCTGCGGAAAACCTTACGGTGAACTTCTCGCTCACGATTTCGGCGACGACGGTTACTGCAAAGCTTGCGGTCAAACGCTTGCCGTCTTATACACTGCCGAGAACCCTTGCGTTATCGCGACCGCGGAAGACTTATATAGGCTTTCGCTTCTCGAAGCAAACGACGCCGATCTTACCGACTGCTACTTTATACAAACGGAAGATATAGATATTTCCGAATACGAAAACTGGCGTCCGATAGGCTCTGTCGGCATACCCTTCGAAGGCAATTACGACGGGCAGGAGCACGAAGTTGCGGGGCTTACGATAAACAGCGCCAAGTCTTATCTCGGTTTGTTCGGTTTCGTCACGGGCTCGGTCAAAAACCTTACCGTCCGCGGCGAAATTACGGGTATCAACGAAAACAACTACGGCTACGCGCACACCTTTGCGGGCGGTATCGCGGGCGGAATCAACAACGGCGCTTACCTTTATAACTGCGTAAACTACGTAAACGTCACGGGCGACAGCTACGTCGGCGGCGTTGTCGGTTGCGTTATGAAAAACGACTACCTTCTTTCGGGTACCGACTTTTCGATAGTCGAAAACTGCACCAACTACGGTAAGGTAACGGCTTACGCCAAGACGGCTACCAACGAACACGCCATGTATTACGGCGGAGTGGTCGGCATGAGCAACGGCGTAATGATAAACTGCGAAAACTACGGCGAAGTCGACGGCGACAGTAATTCGACTTCGGACACCGAACACGACGACTGGTACGTCGGCGGCGTGGCGGGGTATTCGTATATCCCCTTCAAAAACGGCGCAGGTCCCAACGATCAGATGAATTATACGGCTATGTATAACTGCGTAAACTACGGTTACGTTCACGGCACTTACGGCGTGGGCGGCGTAGTAGGTCAGGCGACTCTCACCATCGACGACTGCCGCAACGAAGGCAAAATCCGAGGCACAAACTGCGTGGGCGGCGTAGTCGGTATATGCGGCACTTCGGGCACGATAGATTACGAAGTCGTGACCGTCAAAAACTGTACGAATATCGGCGAAGTATACGCTAAGCTCAGAAACGTCGGCGGTATCGCGGGCTACAACTACCGTACGGTGGAAAACTGCGTAAACGAAGGCAAGATCTCTTACGTTGAAGGCTCGAAGGCTTATTACGCAGGCGGCGTGGTAGGAACGAGCCTCGGCGAAGTTTTAAACTGCGTGAACAAGGGCGACGTGTATGCAACTTCGGACGGCAACTGTTCGAGCGGCGGCGTGGTCGGTAACTGCACGGACGGAAGCATAGTCGGTTGTAAGAACTACGGCGCGGTCTACGGTCTGGCGCGTATGGGCGGCGTGGTCGGTCACTTTATCGGCAGCGAGTTCAAAAACAACGATAACTACGGCGCCGTCACGGGTACGACGAGAGTAGGCGGCGTTATAGGGCTTCTCTCTATCGATACGCCCGTTCAGAACAGCGAAAACAACGAAGAAGCGACCGTTACCGCTTTGGGGTATCTCGGCGGCGTGATAGGTCAGGTCGACGGTTCGGTAAACGCCTTAATCAAAAACTGTACCAACCGCGCGAAAGTCGTTTCTATCGGCGAAACCAAGGAAACTTCCTTACATATCGGCGGCGTTATAGGTATTCTCGGCACGGGCGATACCGCAACCGAATGCTATAACTACGGCGAAGTAAGCGGAATAGGCGACGCGGAAACGAATAACGCAAAAGGCGGCGTCGGCGGAGTGGTAGGCTCGTCCTGGACGAACGCGACCGTCACTTCGTGCGTAAACTACGGCGCGGTAACGGCAAATGCCAACGTCGGCGGCGTGCTCGGTTATAAGTACGGCGAGGGAACAACGGAAAATAACGAAAACCAAGGTACTGTCACCGCGGCGGCAGGCGGCGCGGGCGGCGTGATAGGTTTAGGGCACGGCTCGGTTATAAATAACGTCAACCGCGGCAAAGTTACGGGCGCGGCGGCGGCGATAGGCGGTATCGTCGGCGACGGCATGGGCGGAACGATGAAGAACAACGCAAACTACGGCGAAGTGACTTCTACGAGTACGTGCGTAGCGGGCGTTATCGGCAGAAGCGATACGGGCAAAGTTTCCCTTATCGAAAACTGCAATAACTACGGCGCCGTTACCGGCAAACAGTTCGTCGGCGGTATAATAGGCGCCGACTATTCGGCGGAAATAATAAACTGCGCAAACGACGCTTCCGTCACGGCAACTTACAGAGATATCGGCGGTATCGTCGGCTGGCTGTCGAAAGACGGTAAGAAGGTCGACGGCTGCGTAAACGGCAAAAACGCCGTCGTAAGCATAGATTCTTCTTCCGACGGTTACTATATCGGCGGCATCGTCGGCAGAAGCGGAAGCGCTTCGCAGGACAACGTTTTAGTCGTCACCAACTGCGTAAACGACGGTAAAGTCGTCATCACGAGCGGTAAAGGTATCGCGGGCGGCGTTATCGGCAACGCAGGCAATTCGGACGCCAAGTCGAATACGGCAACGCTTAGCGGAAACGTCAACAACGGCGAAGTTTCAGGACCTACGAAGATAGGCGGAATAATCGGTCAGAGCTATCTTTCGACGGTAGGCGCCAACGAAAATAACGGCAAAGTAACGGCGACTTCGGGCGATTACGCGGGCGGTTGTATAGGTTTTTCATACGCAAACGGCGTCACTCTTGACGGGCTTACGACTACCGCTTCGTCGAGCGTTACGGGCGCGGGCAATTATATCGGCGGTATCGTCGGTAGAGTCGGCGAAAACGTCGCGAACGTGTTTACGGTCATAAATTGCGTAAATAAAGGCTCGGTAACTTCGCTTACGGCGGGTAAAAACTACGTCGGCGGCGTGATAGGCGAACTCGGCGGCACCAAGTCCAACTCGGGCACTGTCTACGCTTGCGTGAACGAAGGAACGGTCACCGCGGCGGGCAACAGAGTCGCGGGTATAGCGGGCAGCGCCGAACTCGGAACTGCGGCAAGCCCCGTCAAGTTTATTCTCTGCGTGAACAAGGGCGACGTCACGAGCGTAGGAAATTACGGCCATATCGGCGGCGTAGTCGGCATGCAGGGCAGTTACGTTCAGGTGTTCGGCTGTGAAAACAGCGGCAATATTACCGGCGTCGGCACTTCTACCGCGGGCGTAGGCGGCATTTCGGGCTCGACTTACACTTCGTCTACGATCGGGGCTTACACCGACGATAACGGCGTTGAAACGCCTTCTAAGGTGAGCGGCGTTATAAAAGGCACGAACAAAGTTGGCGCGATAGTCGGTTACAACAGCAAATCGACGAGCGCGGTAGCCGAAAGCACCGCTTCCGTCAATCCGTGATAAGCGGACGGAGGCAAATAAATACGGGAGTAAATTTATATGAAGAAAAGTAAATTGTTTCTCTTTGCACTCTGCGCGGCGATAGCCTTTTCGGGCGCGTACACGACCGTCGCGCAAGGCGGCGCCGTCGAAAGGGCGGAAGCCGTGAATATGATAAATTCCGTTGAAGACAAGGGTATGCTCGTCAAAGAGAGCGTGTTCGACGACGACGCTTTATACGTTCGTCCTGCCATGCCTTCGGGAAGCGTTGCCGAAACGGTATGCGCGGTAAGCTACGATTATTCTTCTATCGACTGGGTGTACGCCGCTTACGGTGAAAAGGTGAGCGCGCTCGAATACGGCTTCACCATGCGTCGCGGCGGCGATCAGGCTATGTATATCTGCACGACGGGCGCAAACCACGGTCAAGGCATTCAATACTGGACGCCCGCCAAAAATATTCAGGGCGCGGAAGGCGCTATGACGTTCGTCGATTTCAGGGGATTGAACGACGGAAAAACGCCCGGGCTCGGCTTGACTTTAAGAACGAGTCCGAACGGCGATAAGGGCTCCGAACCCGATCTCGACGACCACGTTATCGTAAACGGCGTTACCTGCTATTATTACGACTACTCGGGCGAGTGGAAGGAAACGACCGTTAAAAACGGCTACGCGAGCCTTCCCGACGGCTTCGTCGGCTACGTGTATTTCCCGATTTCGGCTTTTGAAGGGCTTTCGACAACCGAGAAGGTATGTCTGCAATTCGTGAGAGTCCATTACGATATTCATGACGCCTACGAATGCGCTTCCACGATCCTCACCGACGATCTCGCTTTCGTAAGATCGGGCGCGGCGCACGAGCATAGCTATTCGCTTATAAAGAACGTTCCCGCCACCTGCAAGCGCGAAGGTTACGACCTTTATATGTGCTCTACCTGCGGGCAGACGAAATGCGAAAACGTGACCGAAAAAACGGCTCACGCAACGGGGGCGAGCTTTGCTCTCGGAAAAGGTTCCGGCGCTATATGTTCGTATTGCGGCGAGCTCGTGAGAAGCGAAAAGCCTTCTGATAATCTCGTGCGCACGGTCAAGGCGACTTTCGTTTACGGCGAGCCGTTGAACGAAACTGTCGAGCTTGAATTTCCGTTCAACTACACGCTCAAAAAGAGCGACGTTCCGTGGAAATACGTGGCGACCGTCGAAAACGGATACGGCATCACCGATTATTATCAGTTGTTTGCCTTCCACACCGACGAAACTTATCAATACCCGTCAAACCCCGTAGGGTGCACGCTTGACGAGAACAAGGAGTTTTACGCAAGTTACAACCTTTGCTCGTACGATCAGGAACATTACGGGCACATGTTCAGACAAGTCGCCGCACACGGCGGGCCGTACTGCGCGGATAAATTTCAGGGTAAGGCGGTGTTTATCGGCAACTCCAACTATATGTTATGGTGGGGCATGGAAGGCTGGTACGAACAGCGCGGCATAACCGTTCTGAACAACTCCGTAGCAGGCTCCACGAGTTACGACCTTATCAACTTCGTCGAAGAACTTATCCTTATCTATCACCCGAAGGTCGTCGTGTTCGGTATTTCGAGCAACGACTATGCCTATCATCAGATGAAAGACAGGACTATTATAGACAACGCGTGCGAGTTTATGAACAGGATACTCGCCGTATCTCCCGACACGAAGTTCATAATCACTTCGGCTAACCCGCTCCCCGGCAGACCTGAATATTTCGAAGCCGTTTCAAGGGTGAACGTCAAAGTAAAAGCGCTGTGCGACGAACTTGATTACGCTACCTATATCGACACCGAAGCTAAGGTTATGGAATATTGCATGCGCTATCCCGACGGCTGGAACTTCTGGACGCACATGAACGAGCCCGAACTATCCGTCATTCTCGGCGATTTCGTCATAGATACGTTGAGAACGCTTCTTGCGCAATAAGATTTTTGAAAACAGACGAATAATTGTTGATTTCGTCCGCGCGGCGGTCGCAAGCTCCTTGCGACCGCCGCTTTTCGCTTTTTACGATAAAGAACGGTTTAAGCTTATCGGCGCAAAAATATTATATTTTGAGAAACGTTATTTAAACAGTCGACTTTAAATTTTTTTTGTGATAAAATAATTACAATAAATATCCGTTATTATGACGGAACGGAGGATATCATGGATAAAAAGACCAAATACACCGGCACTCAGACCGAAAAGAACCTTGCCGCCGCTTTTGCGGGCGAATCTCAGGCGAGAAACAAATACACTTACTTTGCTTCCAAGGCTAAAAAAGAAGGCTACGAACAGATAGCCGAACTCTTTTTAAAGACCGCCGACAACGAAAAGGAACACGCTAAACTCTGGTTTAAAGAACTCAACGGCATCGGAACTACGGCTGAAAACCTTGCCGCCGCTGCCGACGGCGAGAACTTCGAGTGGACGGATATGTACGAAGATTTCGCCAAAACCGCCGAAAAAGAAGGTTTCCCCGAACTTGCCGCAAAATTCCGCGGCGTAGCGGCTATCGAAAAACGCCACGAAGAAAGATATCGCGCTCTTTTGAAGAACGTAGAAATGCAGGAAGTTTTCGCTAAAAGCGAAGTCAAGGTTTGGGAATGCCGTAACTGCGGTCATATCGTAGTCGGCACCAAGGCGCCCGAAGTATGCCCCGTTTGCGCGCATCCGCAGTCCTATTTTGAAGTAACTGCCGAAAATTACTGATATCAAAGCGTTCGGGCGGAATTTTTTCCGCCCGCGTTTTCGTTAAAAACGATGAAATATTCCGTTCAAAAAACGATATCTACTTCCGAAACCGATTTTACGGGCGCATTATCTCTTATCGGCGCGGCGAAGATAGTTCAGGACGTTATCTGCGATTATTTCGCCACTTTCGGGTTCGATAATCTGTCGCTTCGCTCAAAATTCGGATGCGTTTGGGTGTTTACGAAAAACGTTATCAAGACGCCGCTTCCGTGCGGCTGGGCGAAAAAACTGACGATAAAAACCTTCGTTACCCGCGTGAGCAACGTTTCCGTTTGGGTGGACACTTCCTTTGTCCGTGAAGACGGCGAAACGGCAGTTTACTCGAGAACGGAAATGTGCGTGCTCGACTTAGCGAAACAATGCGTAAGGCGTATTTCCGATATAAACTTTCCGACGGAGAATATTCTCTTCGAGCCCGAGCAAGAGCTTTCGTTTTCTCGCTTTAACGTGGAAGGCGGCGAACTGCGCTCGTCTTTCAACGTGCCGCCGAGCGCGATAGACTATTCAAATCACACAAACAACGTCGAGTATATCCGTTTTTGCGTGGACGCGACTTCTTGCAAAGAGGTTGTCGACCGCAAAATCGGCGGCGTCGAGATACACTATCTCAACCAGACGAGAGAAGGCTATCCCGTAACGGTTTTCGCTAAAAACGAAGGGAATACTACCTACTTTAAAATATCGAGCGGAAACGCGGTCGCGGCAAGATGCGCGATCACGTTTAAAAATTAAAAGTCGGGCTATAAGGCGATAAACACGCAAAAATATACATGGCAAAGAATAAATTCAAAAAGATAATAGACGAATACGAAAATATCGAGAACGAATATTTCGATATAGACCACGAGAAAAAGATCGCGCGCGTCAAGCTTATTTACGATACGCCGCGCGATTTGTTCGACAATAATTTCGCTACCGCGCGCCCGGTTCTTACCGACGATTTTTTCGACTGGATAAATTACGTCGTCGACGCCGTTCCCAAAAAGTACCGTATAGATCTCGAAGTATGTTTTAAAGATCTCGAAGGCTATTCCGTGGAACAGCTTACCGATAATTTCAAAAAGAACGTTATTCTTCAATACAAGACGGGTGAAACGGCTAAAAAGAGAAAGAACAGGATAGCGTTTATTCTTATAGGTACGGGCGTCGCGTTTTTCGTGGCGAATATTCTCGTGGGGCATCTGTGGACGGACGGCGGGCTCGTAAAAGACATTGCGGCGTACGTTGCGGATATAGCCGCCACCGTCACTATTTGGGAAGCGTTGACGATACTTCTCGTTGACCGCACGGAAGATACCGGCAGAAAACGCGATTATCTCACGAGATTTGAAAAAATAGAGTTTAAACTTGCAAAATAACGCTAAAACCGACGTATAGGGGGACTTATGCAGTATTTCAACGTTAAAAACAAGCTTGGGTTCGGGCTTATGCGCCTTCCGAAAAAGGGTATGGAGATCGACTGCGAAAAGTTAAACGCAATGGTCGATAAGTTTATCGCGAGCGGTTTCAACTACTTCGATACGGCTCACGGCTACCATAACGGATTGAGCGAAAAAGCGTTCAAAAAATGCGTTTCAGACCGTTACCCGCGCGAAGCTTTTACGATAACGGATAAACTCACCGAGCCATATTTCAAAACGAACGCCGATATACGTCCGTTTTTTGAAAATCAACTTAAAACCTGCGGGGTGGAATATTTCGATTTTTATCTTATGCACTCGCAGAACAAAGTCAACTTCGAGCATTTCAAGAGATGTCGGGCATACGAAGAAGCGTTAAAGCTCAAAGAAGAAGGCAAAATAAAGCACTTCGGCATTTCCTTCCACGACACAGCCGACGTGCTCGATAAAATTATGACAGAATATCCGCAGATAGAAGTCGTACAGATACAGTATAACTATCTCGATTACGACGATATCGCCGTGCAGAGCGGAAAATGCCTGAAAACTTGCGAAAAACATTGCAAACCCGTTATCGTCATGGAGCCGATAAAGGGCGGAAGTTTAGCAAACCTTATTCCCGAAGCCAAAGCCGTTGCGGACGAGCTGGGGATTTCCGCGGCGCAACTTGCCATAAGATTCGCCGCTATGCCCGACAGTATCATGATGGTCTTGTCGGGGATGAGCGAGCCGAGTCAGCTTGAAGAAAACGTAAGTTTTATGTCCGATTACCGTAAACTTTCGGATGAAGAACTTGCCGCCGCCGAGCGTATCAAAAAAATAATACGCGGGAAAAATATGATAGCGTGCACGGCTTGCCGCTATTGCGTCGACGGCTGCCCGAAGAGTATTTCGATACCCGATCTTTTCGCGTGCTACAACGCGAAAAAGCACTTCAACGACTGGAACGCCGATTTCTATTACGATTCCGTTCACACCGTCGGCAAGGGCAAGGCGAGTGACTGTATAAAGTGCGGAAAGTGCGAACGGATATGTCCGCAGAAGCTCCCCATAAGGGCGCTTTTAGTTGACGTAGCGAAGACGTTTGAATAAAAAAAACCCGCCTATAAGTCGATAATCGACGATATTTTATAATACGAAACTGATAAAAAACGATATTATGCTTACTATAAAAACTATCGACGAAGGTTCTCTCGGCGAAGAATTACAACTGAATATCGGCGATAAGATCGTTTCTTTCGACGGGCACGAAGCGAAAGACCTTCTCGACTACCTTTTTTACGACGAACAGGAATATTTCGTGATGGAAGTCGAGTCGGCAGGGGAAGTGGTCGAGTTCGAAGTCGAAAAGGAAGTGGACGAAACGCTCGGGCTTACTTTCGTAAGCGACAATCTCGAGATAAAGACCTGCCGTAACGACTGCATTTTTTGTTTCGTTTCGCAGATGCCCAAAGGCATGCGCCCGACTTTATACGTCAAGGACGACGACTACCGCCAGAGTTTCTTATGCGGAAACTACGTCACTCTCACCAACGTTACGGACGAAGATATAGAGCGTATTGTAAGATTGAAGTTGAGTCCGCTGTATATTTCCGTGCACGTGACCGACGGCGAAACGCGTAAAAAAATGCTCAAAAACCGCTTCGCCGACAAGATCTTGTCACAGCTTAAAAAGCTTGACGAAGGCGGTATCGAAATGCATACGCAAGTCGTGCTCGTAAAAGGCGTAAACGACGGCGAGCTTCTCGATAAAACGCTCAACGACCTTTCCGCGATAAATAACGTCAAATCTTGCGCGGTAGTTCCGTGCGGGATAACGCGTTTCCGTGACGGGCTTGAAAAGATAGAAGATTACGACCTTGTTTCTTCACGCAAGGTGATAGAACAAGTCAAGGCGTTCAACGCGGCGATAAAACGCGATTTTGCGCTCGTTGCCGACGACTTTTATTTAAAAGCCGATATTGACGTCGAGCCGTACTCTTTTTACGGGGAGTTCGACCAGCTCGAAAACGGGATAGGCATGAACGCCATGTTCGAGCACGAATTTAAAGAAAAACTCGAAAAACGAAGTTATACAAGGACTTTCTTGATAGTTACGGGCGTTGCGAGCAAAAAATTCATCGAGCGCCACGCGCGTATTGCCGAAGAGTATTGCGAGGGGTTGAAAGTTTATGTCGAAGGCGTGGAAAACGAGTTTTTCGGTAACACAGTCACTTGTACGGGGCTTGTAGTCGGTAAAGACGTAATAAACTTCGTCAGGAAATTCGATAAGCCGTTTGACGAACTCGCCATATCTTCGGCGATGCTCAACGTCGAAGGAACGCTCTTTTTAGACGACGTGAGCTTAGACGAACTCTCGCGCGAGATAGGCAAGAAGGTCCGCGTTCTGCCGTGCGGCGGCGGGGACTTCTTCGACGGCTTGACTCGCGACATATAAGCCGATAATCGATTTATAGGCAGGCTTTTTTACTGAAATCAACAATTTGCGGCGTAATACTTTGCCGCTTTACGGAGAATATATGAATAATCCCATCGTAGCCATAGTCGGCAGACCTAACGTCGGCAAGTCGACTTTCTTCAATAAGATAACGGGGACGAAGATATCCATCGTCAAGGACCACCCGGGAGTTACTCGCGACAGGATATACTGCGACGCCGAGTGGTGCGGCTATAAGTTTACGCTCGTAGATACGGGCGGTATCGAACTTAAAAGTCAGGACGAAATGTGGCGCCATATCAAAAAGCAGGCGGAAATCGCTATCGACACCGCCGACGTCATTATATTTATGACAAGCGTAAAAGACGGCGTGACCGCCGCCGATATGGACGTTGCCGAAAGATTGAGAAGAAGCCGCAAACCCGTAGTTCTCGTCGTCAATAAACTCGACAACTTCCGCGCCGACGAACTTTTCGATTTCTACGCTTTGGGGCTTGGCGAGCCGATAGGTATTTCGAGCGAGCAGTCCAAAGGCTTCGGAGATTGCCTTGACGAAGTATGTAAAAACTTCGGGCGTATCGAGGACGACGCTTCCGATGACGAAGTTATAAAGGTCGCCGTCGTCGGGAAGCCAAACGCGGGCAAATCGAGCCTCGTCAATAAGCTTCTCGGCTACGACCGCACGATAGTTTCGGATATAAGCGGCACCACGCGCGACGCGATAGATACGCCTTTCGAGTTCGACGGGCAGAAGTACGTTCTCATTGACACCGCGGGCATAAGAAAGAAAAAAGCCGTCGAAGAAGATATCGAGTATTACAGCGTTATAAGAGCGCTTGGCTCCGTTCGCCGCGCGGACGTTTCGCTTATCGTGGTCGACAGCGAAGTCGGACTCACCGAGCAAGACGTGAAAATAGCCGGCTACGTCCACGAACAGGGTAAACCTTCGGTCGTCGTCATGAATAAGTGGGACGTTATCGATAAGGATACGAACACCGTAAACGAGTTCAAGAAAAAACTCGATAACGACCTGGCGTTTATGGATTATTTCAAACCCGTGTTCATTTCGGCAAAGACTGGACAACGCGTCGAAAAGACGCTCGCCGCCGCAAAGGAAGCTTTGACGAACGCGAGAAAACGCATAACCACCGGCACGCTCAACGAAGTTATCGGCGACGCCGTCAGAATGACCGAACCGCCTTCAAAAAAAGGCAGAAGGCTGAAAATTTTCTATTCCGTTCAGGACGGAGTATGTCCGCCGACGTTCGTTATCTTCGTAAACAACGCCGAACTCGTGCATTTTTCGTATAAACGCTATCTTGAAAACGTTATCAGAAAGACGTTTGATTTTTCCGGTACGCCGATAAGAATATTCTTCAAGGAAAGGAACGAAGATTAAATGAGTTTTTCACAGTGTTGGTGGGTGTTGCTTCTCGTTGCGATCGGCTCTTACCTTCTCGGCAACGTCAACAACGCCGTAATAATTTCAAAACTTTTAAAACGCGATATCCGTAACGAAGGCAGCGGAAATCCCGGCACGATGAATATGAGCAGGGTTTTCGGACTGAAGATAGGGCTTTTGATACTCGTTCTCGATATTTTGAAGGGCGCTATCCCCACATTTTTGGTCGGCTTTATTTTCGGCGACAAGCTCTTTGCCGGCTCGATGCTCCCGATAACACTCTTAACGCGCTACCTTGCGGGCTTCTTCGTCGTATTCGGGCACATCTTCCCCGTGTTTTTGCATTTCAAAGGCGGAAAGGGCATAGCCTCCACGATAGGCGTTTTCGTTGTTACCGAATGGTATATCGCGATAATTTTCGGCGTGGTCGCGCTACTTTTTATTTTCGTTACGAGAATAGGCTCGATGGGCTCGTTTTTAGCCACCACTCCGCCGGCTATTTACGCATGTCTTGATATTTACAACACTTACTACAAGCCGTCGGTACAAGTCGACGGCGGCGAGATAACGTATTTTATCGTTATAAATATGCTTATTCTCGGAATAGTCGTTCTTACCTGGTTTGCGCACAGACAGAACATCGGAAGGCTTCTGTCGGGCGACGAACACCCCACTAACTGGTGGCAGATGATAAAAGATCTGAAACTTAAAAACAAGAAGCAAAAAGTTTCTTCCGACGACGAAAAGAGCGTTGGCGAAAACGGAGAAAAGAACGAATAAGTCGGGCTATAAGTCGATAAAACGCATTTTTAATTAAAAAAGGCAGATCCTAATGGAAAGAGATATAAAAAAATCCATCAACAAACCTTTGGGAATAAGCGAGCGGACGAGCGGACTTGCGTTTTCGTTTGCGGTCGTTCTCGTAATGCTCGTTTCTCTCGTGTTTTCAATAATCGTACACTTTAACGGCGCTTCTTCAAAGGACGCCGTATATATTTATTTCAGCTACTTTCTGCCGTGCGTTTCGCTTCTTTTTGCGATTCTTGCAACAGTTTTCGTTTCCCGCTCGTCTTTTGGCGATATAACGGCTTATTTTAAATTCAGAATCGACAAAAAATTCTATTTTTTGATTATCCCCACGGCGATAGGCGTGCTGTTCGGGCTCGGCGAGCTTAACGAACTGTTTATCAAATTTCTCGGTCTTTTCGGCTACGTCGATACGCCGTCCTATCTTCCCGAATACTCTCCGCTCAATCTGATTTTGACTATCGTCGTAATAGCCGTTCTGCCGCCCGTTCTCGAAGAAACGCTCTTTCGCGGAATAGTGCAGAACGGGCTTAAAAAGTCAGGCTATATATCGATTATCGTAACGGCCGCTTTGTTTGCGGTATACCATCTCAGCCCGTCGAAAACGCTTTACCAGTTTGCGGTTGGCTTGATACTTTCGCTCGTCGCGCTCAAAAGCGGGAGCGTAGTTCCGACGATAATCATACATTTTCTGAACAATCTGCTCGTCATACTCAACGAATATTTTTCGTTATTTTCAATATTGCCCGCGGGTATCGCACGTATGGCGGTAGGGCTTATATGCCTTGCCGTTGCGTTCGCGCTTCTGTTCGTCGGAAGAAAACCCGAAAGCTTTGGAGATACTTCGACGAAAGCGCCTTCAAAACCCGAAAAGACGAACTGGTTTGAATTTGTGAAAGGGGGAGTTATAGGCTTAGTGTTGTCGCTTGCCGTATGGATAGCGAATCTGTTTGCCTGACAACCGAAAAAAGCGTATGTTTAAGATAAAGATAATAGCCGTCGGCAAAGTTAAGGAAGAATACTTCCGTTCGGGCATAGCCGAATACGTTAAACGGCTCAATAAATACTGCTCGGTAGAGATGATCGAGATAAAGGAAGAAAACCTTTCCGACGTCAAAAAGACGCTTAAACTCGAAGCCGAAAATATTATTTCGCGCGTAAAGGGCAAAAGCTACGCGCTCTGCGTGGAAGGGAAAGAAATATCGAGCGCAGAGCTTGCCAAGCTCGTTTCTTCTTCCGTTGACGCGGGCGAAGAGCTGACGTTTATTATAGGTTCTTCCTACGGGCTTGACGAGAGCGTGAAATCTGCCGTTTCGGGAAAGATATCGTTTTCGAAGATGACCTTTCCGCACACTTTGGCGCGGCTTATACTTACCGAACAGCTCTACCGCGCTTTCACCATTATCAACGGAAATACTTATCATAAATAATATGAAAAATTTTATGGACGTCGCTTATAAAGAAGCGCGCAAAGCTTTTGATGAAGGCGAAATACCTATCGGCGCGGTCGTAGTTCAAAACGGCAAGGTTATAGCGAAAGCTCACAACGTCCGCGAAAGAACGCAGCTCGCAACGGGGCACGCCGAACTTATCGCCATAGAAAAAGCTTGTAAAAAACTTAAAAGCTGGCGGCTTGACGACTGCGTTATGTACGTCACCGTGGAGCCGTGCGTAATGTGCTTCGGCGCGATAATGAACGCGCGTATACCCGAAGTTTACTTCGGGGCGAGCGGTCCTACGGGCGGCGCGGATAAGCTTGCGAAAAGCGGCGCTATCTTAAACTGGAACTGTAAGGTCGAAAAGCTCGAAAACGAAGAGCGCTGTTCTGATATTCTTACCGAGTTTTTCAAAAACAGACGGCAGGGCGCAAATTGAACTATTTTAATGATAACGAAGTTATAGACGGGCTTTCTTGATTTTTGCGTCTGTTTTTTACGCGAAAGAATAAGAGGCGGAAAAGCCGTTTTAGTAAAAACTTTTTTTAAAAATAAAAACCTGCCGAAAATTAAGTTGACTAAAAACGAAATTTCTATTATTATATAAATACAAAAGAAAACGCCCGCCAAAAAGGCGGACGATAATCGGGCAGACCGCAACGCCTAATAAACTTTCGCCGCGCGGCCGAGTCACACTAAAGGAGAAGAGATGATTACGCACAGTACCGAACTCAAACTTTTTGCAGGTAACTCAAACAAACCTTTGGCTGAAGCTATAGCCCGCCAGCTCAACACCAAACTCGGCGATATCGAAGTAGGGCACTTTTCAGACGGCGAAACGAGCGTTTACCTTAAGGAAAGCGTCAGGGGCAGGGACGTATTTATTATACAGTCGACTTCCACCCCGGTAAACGAGAGCTTGATGGAATTACTCGTCATGATCGACACGATGAAGCGCGGCTCGGCAGGCAGAATAACGGCGGTCATTCCGTATTTCGGATACGCCCGTCAGGACAGAAAGGCTAAACCGCGTGATCCGATCACCGCGAAACTCGTTGCCGACATAATCGTTTCCGCAGGCGCGGACAGGGTGCTTACCATAGATTTACACGCCGCACAGATACAAGGCTTTTTCAATATTCCGCTTGACAATCTCGTCGGCAACCACATTTTATCAAGATACTTCAAGAATCTCGTTGACGACACTTTCGTAGTCGTTTCTCCCGACGTAGGCAGCGTTTCCCGCGCGAGAACGGTCGCAGATAAACTCAACTGCCAGATGGCGATAGTCGACAAACGTCGTCCCAAAGCCAATCAGGTAGAGATAATGAACATCATCGGCGAAGTCGAAGGCAAGAACTGCCTTATCGTTGACGATATGATCGATACCGCCGGCACCATCTGCCAGGGCGCCGAAGCTCTCCACAAAGCCGGCGTCAAAAAGATTTACGCCTGCTGCACGCACGCCGTGCTTTCAGGCCCCGCTATCGAGAGAATAAAGAATTCGTACATAGACAAACTCGTCGTTCTCGATACCATCAATCTCCCGCCCGAAAAGAGAATAGATAAGATCGAGATATTGTCCGTCGACAAGATGCTCGCTAAAGCAATCTCGAACATCTATCTCGATAATCCCATGTCCGAAATATATTCGGATTCCGCTAACTACTGATAAATCACGGGCTATCCACTCGGGTAGCCCTTTAAAAAACTCGTTCGTTTTCCGCTTGAATATGAAAATTGTAGTAGGGCTCGGAAACCCCGGGCGCGAATATGAAAAAACGTTACACAATCTCGGTTTTATGGCGATAGATCTCGTCGCCGAAGAACTCCGTTGCGATTTCACGAAAAAATCGGCGCTCAAATCGTTGGTCGCCGAAACTTTCGTCAGCGGCGAAAAGGTTATTCTCGTCAAGCCCTTAACGTTTATGAATCTGAGCGGGGAAGCCGTTCGCGCGGTAGTCGATTTTTATAAGATCGAGTTAAATAACGTCGTGGTGATATACGACGATATCGACATCGACGTCGGCACCGTAAGGTTCAAACCTTCAGGATCTGGCGGAACGCACAACGGTATGCGCAATATAATTCTTCATCTGAACGCGACAGACTTCGCGCGTATACGTATAGGCTCGAAAAAGGAAGACCCCGAGATATCTTTGATAGATTACGTTTTATCGAATATCCCGAAAAACAAAGCCGAGCTATACGAAAAGGCGATAAAGCGCGCGGCTTGCTGCGCCGTTGATTTCGTCAAAGGCGTCGATACGGAAAGGCTGATGAACGTCTATAACACAAAAGTGTAAAAAAGTCGATTAACGGGCTTATAGCCCTACTTTTTTATTTTTAAAAGCGTAAATGCTTTCAGATCACATAGATAAAATCAAATCGGAGCCGCTCAAAAAGTGGCAGTTCAACACCCGCAGTGGAATTTCTACTGCGGCTTTTGGTGTTACGGAAAGCGCGAGATATTTCCTTCCGCTTCTTTTCGGCGACAAGTTTTTATACGTCGCCAAAGACGCTCTTTCCGCAAGCAAAGCAAAAGACGAGATAGCGTATCTTTCGGGCAAAAAAGTCGTATATCTTCCCGCGAAGGACGACGTTTTGCTGTACAGAAAATTTCTCAACAAAGATAATCTGTACAAAAGGATAAACGCTCTGTACGAGATAGGTCGGGGCGTCGATATCGTCGTCACCACGCTCGAAGCTCTTATGCAGCCGATGCCGATCGATATGCCGTCGATAGAACTTTATTCCGCAAGGGAATATTCTATAGACGGGCTTGTCGCGACGTTCGTAAAAATGGGGTATAAGCGTAAAGATTTCGCCGAAGCCAAGGGCGATTTTGCGCTTCGCGGAGATATACTCGAAGTCTATCCCGTAAACTCCGATACCGCTTATAGATGCGACTTTTTCGGCGACGAGCTCGAGCGTATACGCGTTATCGACGAGGATATGCGCGCGGGCGACGAAGTCCGTTCGTTCTTCTGCCTTCCGACCGTAGACTATTTTATTGACGAAAACGACGTCGGATATATCCGCGAAAGGCTTGCCGAGAGCAAGAAGAAGTTTAAAACTTCGGGCGCTCGCGTTAAATCTTCGGCTATTTACGGCGAAATAATGTCCACGCTCGACAACGCCGACTATACTTCCGCTGTTTTATCGTTCGTTATTCCGCTGCTGAAAAATACCACCAACGATATTTTCAGGATATTTACCGATTGTAAAGCCGTGTTCTACGACGAGCCGAAAATGATAGCCGACGTAGCTTCCGGCGTTTACAGCGAGCACGCTTCAAGGTTTACGTCGCTTATGGAAGCCGGCGAAGCGTTCGATTTCACTCTCGAAAATCTCGTACCGCATTATAAAGTCACGGAAAAGATAACGCTTCCGTGCCACTCGATGCAAAATATAAATTCGACCGTTTCGATTTATTCGCCGCTCGATACCGTGCGCATAAACTCCATGCCGTCGCCAAAGTATCAGCGCAACGCCGAGAATCTCGTTACCGACGTCGAAAACTGGAAAAAGTCGGGCTATAAGGTGATTATCGCGTGCGGAAACGAGCAACGAAGCCGCTCTACGGCAGATATGATGTATTCCCGCGGAGTGGAAATTCTCTGCACAGACAACGCCGATACCGACGGAAAAGCGTACGCTACCGATTACTATTTTTCGGACGGATTTATCCTTCACGACGAAAAGCTCGTCGTAATAGGCGCGCTCGACGTGTTCGTATCGGGTGTAAAAGACAAGGATAAACGCGTCAAAAAGCGTCGCAACGAAAACTTTTCGGCGCCCGAGACGGGCGACTTCGCCGTTCACGAAACTTACGGTATAGGTATAGTCCGCGGCACCGAAAGGATAACTACCACCGAAGGCAGTAAAGACTACGTCGCACTCGAATACGCCGGCGGGGATTTTATGTATATCCCGACCGACCAGATGGATAAACTCACCAAGTATCTCGGCGGCGAGCAGGCGCCTATGCTCAGCAAGCTCGGCGGCGGGGAATTCGAGCGGCTGAAAGAGCGGGTAAGGGCTTCGATATCGGCGATGTCCGTCAACCTTAAAAAGCTGTATAAAGACAGGGCGACGAAAAAAGGCTTTGCGTTTTCACGCGATAACGAGCTGACCGCCGAGTTTGAAAACGAGTTCCCGTTCGAGCTTACCGAAGATCAGGTACAGTCCATAGCCGAGATAAAGCACGATATGGAGAGCGAAAAGATAATGGACAGGTTGCTTCTCGGCGACGTGGGGTTCGGAAAGACGGAAGTCGCGCTTCGCGCGTGCTTTAAAGCGTGTATGGACGGAAAACAAGTAGCCATCGTCGCGCCGACGACCATTCTCACCGAACAGCACTACCGCACCGTGGTCGACAGATTTAAGCACTTCGGCATAAGAAGCTGCGTGCTCAACAGATTCCAAAGCCCCAAAAAGATAAAGGAAAACGTCAAAAAGATAGCGGAAGGCGAGATCGATATCGTTATCGGAACGCACCGTCTGTTCGGCAAAGACGTTTCGTTCAAAGATTTAGGACTTCTCGTTCTCGACGAAGAACAATGTTTCGGCGTCGAACACAAGGAAAAACTCCGCGTTATGAAGAACAACGTCGACACTCTCACAATGAGCGCGACGCCTATCCCGAGAACGCTTCACATGTCGCTTTCGGGCATACGCGATATAAGCCTTATCTTAACGCCGCCGCAAAAGCGGATACCCGTTCAGTCGTACGTGACGGAAGAGAGCATCACGCTTATACGCGACGCTATCGTCAAGGAACTTGCGCGCGGCGGGCAGGTGTTTATACTGTATAACCACGTCGAAAGCATTTATTCTTTTGCCGACGAAGTCAAAAACGCCGTGCCGGAAGCGAAAGTCGTCGTAGGTCACGGGCAGATGAACAGAGATATGCTTGACGGGCAGATAATGGCTTTCTTTGCGGGGGAATATAACGTTCTCGTCGCGACGACCATAATCGAAAACGGCATAGACGTTCCCAACGCCAACACGCTCGTCGTTATCGACGCGGACATGCTCGGGCTGTTTACGCTCTATCAACTGAAAGGACGCGTCGGCAGAAGCGACCGCGTGGCTCACGCTTATTTTACTTACAAGCCCGACAAGGTGCTTACCGAGTCTGCGTACAAACGGCTTTCGGCGCTTATGGAATACACGGAGTTGGGAAGCGGCTACAAGATAGCCATGCGCGACCTTGAAATAAGGGGCGCGGGCAACGTTCTCGGCCGCGAACAGCACGGGCACATGGATAAGATAGGTTACGAACTGTATTCAAGGCTTTTAAAAGAGCAGCTCGGCGAAGTGACTAAGGAATTCGAAACCGAGCTCGACGTTCGTCTTGACGCGTATATCCCCGACGGGTACGTCACTTCTTCGGCGCAAAGGCTTGATATGTACAAGGCTATCGCCGAGATACGAGATTTAGCCGACGAAAACCGCGTCCGCGATTCCATACGCGAATTGTACGGCGAACTCCCGCCAAACGTTGAAAATTTAATACTTATTTCCAAGCTCAAACGCATGGCTAAAAAGCTCGAAGTCATCAAGCTTACGGTGAGAAAGGACGAAGCAAAGCTCGTTATAAAAGACGTAAATTCCTTCAAGGACGGCAGGCTGACTCTTGCGCTCAACGCCCATAAGGGCGGGGCGGTGCTTACTTTCGACGTCAATCCCGTAATAAATCTCAGGGCTGAAGGCGGCGCGAACGCGCAAGCCGAATTCGCCGAAAAGTTTATGCTTTTCGCGCTCGAATGCCCCGTTTCGGAAGAGTAACGGCTAAAAAGACGGGTTGCGTTCAGTCCGTTTGTTAAAAAAGTTTGTAAAATAAGGAAGAAAAGCAAACAAATTGTAAAAAAAACCTTGATTTATTTTTTAAGTTTAGGTATAATATATAAAGTTAAAGCGCGTACTATGCGTGCGTGCATACTTATATTAAAGTGAAGACAGCAAAAAGTCCGCGTAAATTTGCTTCAATCAACGCCTGACGGCGAAGCAAAAAAAGCTCACGATCGCGGGCAAGCCTATGCGACGATTTCACGATAAGGCTGTTTGCGTTTCTTCATCGGGAGTGTTTTTATGAATAAAACAGTTGCTAAAATTATTTGCCTAATCATGGCGGTAAGTCTGTCGCTCGCGGCGTTCGCCGGTTGCGAATGGATAACCACCAACACCGACAGAGATATGGCTCAGGTCATAGCTACCGTTCAGATCTCCGACCAGGTCGAAAAGGAAGAGATCTATAAACGTCAGCTCGTTTCCGGCTACGTTTCTTACGGTTATCAATACGTTCAGTATTACAGCTATACGCTCGATCGCGCGTATCAGGCCGTTCTCGACAATCTCGTAAACAACAGGATAGTTGTCCAGCAGTCGCGTATCGAACTTGCAAAAACCTACAACAACGCGCTTACCGCAAGCGAAAATACGCTTACCGAGTTCGAGAAGTATTTCAAGACGAGCGCTACGGCAGGCGGCACGGCTATCGATCCCAAGAAGGGCGATATCGAAACGCTCAAAAAATACCTTACCGAATACGAGATCGCTCAGGTAAATTATAATATAAGAAAAAGCGTCAACAACCTTATCGACACTTACGCCGACGCCGACGATTCCGCCGACGAAAAGGAAGACGTGACTTACACCGCGAGAACCGCGCCCACGGAAGACGAAGAAGAAGATCTCACCGAAGAAGAACTCAAACTTCAGACTCCCGAAGACTACGATTATCTCGTTGCCGACCTTACGCTCGATATTGGCGTAGATCAGCTCAAACAGGAGTATACGAATACTTACGATCTCAATATGGCCGTATGGAAGGCTTATAAGATAGACCTTTCCACCACCGCGAGAAAGAGAGATTTCAACTCTGTTAAAGAGTTCCTCGTAAATCAAGGGCTTATAAATTCCGAAGAAGTCGACCAGAGCAATAAAGACAAATACGTCGATTATTCGCAGAACGCCGACAATATTCTCAACTATACCTACTTTGCCGACAACATCAAATCTCAGTTGGAAAGCGCTATCGTAGCTAAGTACGAAGATTCTTTGACGGCTTCCGTTCAGGAAACGCTTCTCGGCGCCGACGCTACTTACGGCGATTCTCTCTGGGGGCAGTACAAAGTTGAGTACGAAAACCAGAAGGCACTTTACAGAAACGACTATTCGGCTTACGAAACGGCGCTCAACTCGGCTTCCGATACGAGCCTCGTTCTCTATAACCCCTTTGAAGGTTACGGCTACGTTGCAAACCTTCTCATCGGCTTCAACGACGAACAGACGGCTCAGCTTAACGCTTTCAAGGCTACCGAAAATGTTTCCGAACGCGAAATAATCGAGTACAGAGCAATGCTCGCTCGTCAGCTTTACGCTCTCGACAGAAGAGATAGCTGGGTATATCTCAACTACGGTACTTACGACAACGGCGTCTTCACCTTTGAAGATAAATACACCGTTTCCGATATAGCCGACTACAAGCGGTATCTCGGCACCGTCGAAGTCAAAGACGAAGACGGCTACGAAGAAAAAGACGACAACGGCGTTACCCTTACCAAGTGGAACATTCTCAAAGCTACCCCCAACGCCTACGCGTTTGACGAATTCGTAAGCACCTTCCTTACCGCCACTATGGGTATGGAAAAGAAGAGCTTTGAAAGCACCGATAAATTCGGTATGCTCGTAGACTTCAACGAAGAAACTCTCAACAAGATAAAAGACGCTATTTACGTATTCTCCACCGACCCCGGTAGCCTTTCCAACGAATACGGTTATCTCTATTCTCCGTATACTTCGGCAACCAACTACGTTCCCGAATTCGCCGCGGCGGCTAAACTCGTAGTCGAAGAAGGCGTCGGCGCTTACACGATGGTAATCACCGATTACGGTATCCATGTCATCGTTTGCACCAAGATCGTTGAAGAACCTTACGACGTTGAAACGGACGAAGCTACCTTCAAAGCCGATATGGACGTTAAGGGCACCGTCGCTTATAACTATAAGCAGATCAAGCTCAACGCCGTAACGAGCAGTGAAATAAGCAAGATCGCCAACAAGTTCATCAACTCTTACCGTAACGACGAAACCAAGGTCAAATACTTCACCAACGCTTATAAGGATCTTACCGAAACGAGCGCTTCCTGATTTTAAACAAAATATCGCCGCGACGCTTTTTTAAGCGCCGCGGCGTTTTTTTATGAATTATGAATAGTCGACCGCAATCCGAATTTACAGGTTGCTCACGACACCTGAGCAAAGTCGTTAATCTATTTGTACATTTCGACTATCTGTTTTGCGGCGGAAATGACGTCGCGTTTGAGTTCGGCGGGCGCCATAACCGTCACTTTATTCCCGTAACGCATTATCTCGGAAACGAGATTGTTATTATACGGCAAAATAGCGTGCGCGTAAATCTCGTCGTTGGCTGAAAAAACGTTGTCCACGCCGAGCCACTCTTCGATCTCACCCCTTACTTCGGACAAAAGTTTGAGCGTCATCTCGACGGGCTTTCCCGCGTTCTGCCACTCGTTGATAGGCTTGATAACGGGATCGAAAGGCCTTTTTTCAAACTCGCCTTCGTCTTCGGCGTAGCGTATGCGCGCGACCTTAAAGAGCCTGAAATCTTCACGCATTCTGCAAAAGGCGTAAACGTACCACCGCCCGTTCTTCAACACGAGCGCGTGCGGTTCGATAATGCGTTCCGAAACGTTGCCGTTTCCGTCGCCGTATTCGATTTTAAGTAATCTCGAATTTTCAACCGCGTTGGTGATAACGGCGAGTTTTTGCGAAAGTTTTTCGTCCGCCGCCCAGCCCGTTCCGTCTATGACGAGCGAAGAAGAACTTATCGTTATCTCTTCGTATTCGCGTCTGCCGGCGGTCAGCTTTTCGAGAAGTGTTTCAAGCTCGTTCGAGTGCGCGAGCTGGCTCTTTATGGAGTTGACCATCGCCGTTAAAGTTGCAAATTCCTTTTCGGTGAAAAAAGTTGCGGGAAGGCGATAACTGTCGGCTATCTTATATCCGCCGCGAACGTTTTTGGCGGCGACTATCGGAACGCCCGTTATCGACAGCTCCTGTATGTAGCGATACGCCGTTCTCTTAGATATATCGTATCTTGCGGCGATCTGTTCGGCTGTCACGCATTTTCTCGATAACAGCGTGATAAGGATATTTATCAGTATCTGAAACTTCATCTTTTCTCGTTGGCGCGTCGGCGCTTAAACAGTATTTTTGATAATATACTATCACACCTTACGTCGTCAGTCAATCGTTTTTCGCTACGGAAATGACAATTTCAGACGTTTTTTCAAGCGCGTTCAACGGAACGAATTCACGCATATTTTTGGCAAAACTCTTTCTGTTTTTTGAAAGTTCGGATAAGAGTTCCGAAACTTTTGCCACGGATAGCTCCTCTTCTTTGACGCTCAACGCGAGTTTTTTCTCGGTAAAATATCTTGCGTTTTCTATCTGATCCCCGCGTGAAGCTTTTGCGGGGAGAGGCACGAAAAGCGTCGGGATATTCCTTGCGAGAAGCTCGAAAGCCGTGTTCGAGCCGCACCTTGACAGCGCGAGATCGGCGCACGAGTAGGCGAGCGACATATCGTTTAAAAATCCCACTTCGCAATACCCGCGTTTTTTTACGCCCGAAATATGTTTTTCCCCGCATATGTGCAATATTTCATAGCTTTTCAAAAACTCGTCAACATAAGTGCGAACGAAATCGTTGACGGCTTTTGCGCCGCTGCTTCCGCCGACGACGAGAAGCACGGGCTTCTTAAAGTCAAGTGAAAATTTTTCTCTTGAAGCAAGTTTTCGGTCGGCGAGTATTTCCTTTGAAAGCGGCGGTCCGACGTAAACGCCGTTTTGATATTTTTCCGCCGTTTCTTTAAAAGAAGTCAGAAAGAATTTGCTCTTTTTTGCGGTGAGCCTGTTGCTCAACCCGACCGTCAGATCCGATTCGTGGCTGACGACGGGGATAGAAAGTTTTGCCGCGGCGATACATACGGGCAAAGCGACGTACCCGCCCTTTGAAAATACGAGCGTAGCGCGTTCGCGTTTAAGGATAGCTTCCGCGCACGCCACGCTTTTTGCAAGCCTGAACGGAATTGTAAGGTTTTTAAGGTTAAAGCTTCTTACGAATTTTACGGTAGGTATGCACGTATAATCAAGTGTTCCTTCGACCGCTCGTCTTTCGGGCCCTGTTTCCGAGCCGACGTAAATTATTTTGTCAAAATGGTCTTTAACGTACGGAAGGAGCGCAAGGCACGGTCTGCAATGCCCGAGCGTTCCGCCGCCTGTCATTACGAGAGTTTTCATATTATATATTATGTATACGAAACGTCATTTGTATTTTTAAAAGTCAAAAAAAGAGTGAAGCGAGAAAATAAAATATTCTTTGATATAAATTTTCAAAAACGTCTTGAAAAGTATCTTAATATATAGTAAAATATATATATGAGTTATATTATAGGTCTTGACGTGGGAACGACTTCCGTCCGCTCCTGCGTATACGACGTGAACGACGGAAGTTTTCAGATGGTCAAGCAAAAAGAAGTCGACCAGATCTACCCCAAGCCCGACTGGGTCGAAGAAGAAGCCGAAGACATTTTCTTGTCTACTCGTATGTGCTTGAACGAAGCTTACGACAAGGTCGACGGCGATGTTATCGGTATCTCGCTTACCAACATGCGCGAAACCGTTCTCTGTTGGGACAGCGTTACCCGTAAACCGCTCTATAACGCGATTATCTGGCAATGTAGAAGGACTAAAGACTTCTGCGAGTCAATGTCCGCGCAAACCAAACGGCTCATTTACGATAAGACGGGGCTTGTCGTCGACGCGTACTTTTCGGCGAGTAAGATCAAATATCTGATCGACAACGTTCCCAAAGTCCGCGAGGCGCTCGAAGCGGGAAGGCTCAGAGTCGGCACGGTGGACAGCTATATCATTTACCGCCTGACCAAGGGCGAAAACTTCGTTACCGACGTCACCAACGCCTGCCGCACGATGCTGTATAATATACATACCATGTCGTACGACGACGAACTTTTAAAGATATTCGGTATTCCGCGCGAGATACTTCCCGAAGTTCTCGATAACGACAAGGTGTTCGGCTTTGCCGATTTCGGCGGAAACAGAGTGCCTATAGCGGGCGTTATAGGCGATCAGCAGTCGGCTCTTTTCGGGCAGGACTGTCTTGAAAAGGGAAGCGCAAAAGTCACTTACGGCACGGGGCTGTTTATGCTTTTCAACACGGGCGACAAGATCTGCCATACCGATAAGGGGCTTATCTCGACGGTAGCGTACAAGGTCGACGGCAAAGTGACTTACGCGCTTGAAGGAAGCGTATTCAATGCGGGTACGGCGATAAAGTTTTTGCGCGATAATCTCGGCATGATAACTTCTGCCGCCGAAACGGAAACGCTCGCTCGTTCCGTTACTTCTACCAACGGCGTATGTTTCGTTCCCGCGTTTACGGGGCTTGGCGCTCCGCACTGGAAGAGCGAAGCTCGCGGGCTTATTTACGGGCTTACGCGCGGCTCCGAAAAGGCGCACGTCGTAAGGGCGGCGCTCGAGGCCATGGCGTACGCCGCGAGAGAACTTTTCGATATAATGCAGCAGGCGAGCGGGATAGATCTCGATTTCGTCAAAGCCGACGGCGGCGCAAGCGAAAACAAATTCCTTATGCAGTTTCAGGCGGACCAGCTGCAAGTGCCCGTCAAAGTTCCGCTCAACAAAGAAGCCACCGTGCTCGGCTCGGTCAAAATGTGCTTGAAGGCGCTCGGGCTCGCGTATAAGGGCGGCGGCGAACTCCTTTCTTTCTTGCCCGAAACGCGTGACGACGAAACGTACGAACTTTGGCTTGACGCGGTAAAACGCTGTCTTATAGATTGAACAATATAAAACGGAGTTGATTATGGAAAAATTATTTTTAAACAGTTCCGACGGATATAAACTGTCGCTTGCCGTTTTTGCGGCGGAAGAAGGTAAAGCCGTGATACAGATAGTTCACGGAATGCAGGAACACAAAGAAAGATATTACCCGTTCGCCGAATTTTTATGCAAAAACGGGTATTCGGTCGTCGTTTCCGATTTGAGGGGGCACGGCGAAGACGCTCCGCTTATCGGGCATATCGCCGATAAAAAAGGCGAAGAACTTCTTATCGACGACCAGAACGCTATTTACGGGTATATCAAAGAGCGTTTCAACGATTTGCCGGTGTATCTTTTCGGGCACTCGATGGGCTCGATAATTTCCCGCGTTTTGTTGCAGACGAAATCGAAAAATTACGCGAAAGTCGCGCTGTCGGGCTACGTCAATCCCAACCCGGCAAGCCCCGTCGCGGTTTTTCTCGGCAATATAGTCAAAGCTTTAAGCGGAAAGACGAAATCGTCAAAACTGCTGTATACCCTTGCGTTAGGGCCTTACGCCAAGTCCATAAAGGACAGAAAGACGAATCTTGACTGGTTGAGCGTAAACGAAGAAAACGTTCAAAAATATATAGCGGACGAGCTTTGCGGTATCAAGTTCACTAACGGCTCGTTCAGCGCGCTTTTCCACTTGCTGAATAAAATGGGCAAGGTCGGTAAATACGTTGACGTCAACGAAGATATGCCCGTGCTTCTCGTGGGCGGCGAAGACGATCCTTGCACGGGCGGCGAAAAGGGCAGAGCCGCAAGCAAAAAACTTTTTGAAAACGCGGGCTTTAAAAACGTTTCGGCTATAACCTATAAAGGCATGCGCCACGAGATACTCAACGAAACGGATAACGGAAAAGTCTATGAAGATATACTTGAATTCTTTAATAAGTAACGATTATTCCGATTAAAAAACGCTTTTAATCGCGTTATAGACTGACTTAACGAAAAAAGCGGTCGGGTTTTACCCGACCGCTTTCAGTATGCTTTTTTATTGTTTCTTTTCAAAAACAGATTTAAGATCGAAGTTTAAAAGGAAGTTTGAAAACTTTCCTTCGGGGCGTTTTTCAATAAAACTTTTCATCGCGGCTACGGCAAAGTAACCGAGAACGCCGCTTACAAGCCCGAAAACGAGTCCGAGAAGTACGTCGGTAAGGTAATGACGCATAAGATACGTTCTAGCTACGCCGATTACGAGCGCGAATACGAATCCCGTCCAGCCGTAGCGCTTATCGAAGGTCATAAGCATCGCGGTTGCGAACGCGAAGGCAACGCACGCGTGCCCTGACGGGCAAGAGTAGCTCGAAGAGTAATCGGCTCCCGCGGCAAGCCACCACTCGTAGTAGTCGGTCTGCGTGTCCCAGAAGGGGCGCGGGCGGGCGACTGCGAATTTCGCAAGATACCCGAGAACTATCGAGATCGCCACGGCGAAGAATATCGTCGAGCCTTGTATTCTCGTCTTTTTGAATAAAAACAGTAAAATGCTTATGGCAAGTATTATCAGTCCGTGTTCGGCGAGAACCGAAAAGTATTTGAAAAACACGTTGAAAAACGGGCTTTGCATGCCGTGCATTACGCTTGCCCACGAGTGGTCGAGCGTTTCGATTGCGGTTGCGAGAAACATAGTTACTCCTTAAAGTATAAATATTTATTTGCTTTCGGCGCATATTATTTATATGCTGACGAAAAACGAAATAGAAAAGCTTTTGACCTACGCAAGCCCAAAAACTTGCGCGAAACTTACAAAAATGCTACTTGATATCGAAAAGAAAAGTCAATAATCCCAACTTGGGATAAACTCCGTGCTTTGCGAAGAGAAGTTCTGCAAAAATACTTTTTCAAAACCTTCGGCGCGGGCGAACGATACGGCGGCGTTATACTCCCGAAGCGTTATCTTTCGTTTTAGTTCGGGGTATTTAAGTTCGCCGAAAGGCGTATACTGCGACATAAGCGATAAATACGCGTCGCCGATTATACTTTTAAGCGCCGATAAAACTTTGCGCGTTTCGTCAAGATTTTGCGGAAGAATAAGGTGGCGGACTATAACGCCCTGCTTTAAAAGCCCGTCGTCGCCGATAACGCAAGGCTTTGATTTTATCATCTTTTCAATGGCGGGGAAGGCGTACTCGAAGTAGTTCGCTACCCCCGAATACCTTAACGATCTGTCAGGCGATACGTACTTGAAATCGGGGAGATAAATATCCACGAAGTCGTTCAATAAGTCGATTAACTCAACTTTTTCATACCCGTGAGTGTTGTAACACACGGGTATTTTCGGCTTATAAATTTTAAGGGCCTGTATAATTTTGTCGGAGTATTGCGTGGGAGATACGAGATTGACGTTGTTTGCGCCTTCGTCCTCAAGAAACTTAAAAATATCGGCAAGCTCGTAAGACGTTATTTCTTTGCCGCGTAAGTTTCTCGAAAGCTCGTAGTTCTGGCAAAAACAACATTTAAGCGAGCAACCGCAAAAAAATATCGTACCCGAGCCCGAAACGCCCGATATCACGGGTTCTTCAAACGGGTGAAGATAATACTTGGCTATTTTGATCTTGTCGCCGACGCCGCACGCGCCGACGGCTTTTTCCCTTTCGGCGTTGCACGATAAAGGACAAAGTGAACATTTGTGCATAATATTATTTTATCATACTTTATAAACGTTGTAAACTTTTCTTTGACATTTTAATAAATACAAGATATAATAATTAAAAGTTATATTCACTTATACGAAATAGTTTTCGCGTTTTACGTTTGCGAAAGCAAGAATACAGTTATGGAGATAAAGGAGATAAAAATGTTAAAATATTTCACGAGCGAAAGTGTCACCGAAGGACATCCCGATAAAGTCTGCGATATAATTGCCGACGCGATACTTGACGAAATTTTAAAAAACGACAAAAACGCAAGAGTAGCCTGCGAAAGTTTTGCTTCCACGGGCATGGTCGTCATCTCGGGCGAGATAACTACCGAATGTTACGTAGATATTCAGAAGATCGCTCGCGACACCATACGCGAGATAGGTTACGACCGCGCAAAATACGGTTTCGATTGCGATAACTGCGCCATAATCACGGCTATAAAGGACCAAAGTCCCGACATAGCTCTCGGCGTAGACAATTCGCTCGAATACAAGCGCGGCGGCGAACTTGCCGACAAGCTTGGCGCGGGCGACCAAGGCATGATGTTCGGTTACGCTACCGACGAAACGGAAGAGTATATGCCCACCGCCATCGTTCTTGCGCATAAGCTCGCCAAGCGTTTGACCGACGTAAGAAAGAGCGGACTGCTCGATTATCTCCGTCCTGACGGAAAAAGTCAGGTCACGGTCGTTTACGACGGAAAAAAGGTCGTCGGCGTGGATACGGTCGTCGTATCGAGTCAGCATTCGGAAAAAGTGACGACCGAGCAGTTAAGGAGCGATATTCAAAAATACGTCATTAACGAAGTTATACCCGCGCGTCTTGTCACGAAAGACACCAAATATTATATCAATCCGACGGGGCGTTTCGAAGTCGGCGGGCCCAAAGCCGACTGCGGGCTTACGGGCAGAAAGATAATCGTCGATACTTACGGCGGTTCTTGCCCGCACGGCGGCGGATCGTTCTCGGGTAAAGATCCTACCAAGGTCGACAGATCCGCCGCGTATATGGCAAGATACGCAGCCAAAAACGTCGTTGCGGCGGGGCTTGCAAAGGAAATTCAGATACAGGTTGCTTACGCTATCGGCGTAGCAAAGCCCGTTTCAATGTACGTCGACACTTTCGGTACGGGCGTTATCCCCGACGAAGAGATATCTTCAATCGTCGCGAAGGAATTCGACTTCCGTCCGCTCTCGATAATAAATAAGCTCGGTTTGAGAGAGCCCATTTATAAAGCGACCGCCGCTTACGGTCACTTCGGAAGAGAAGGCTTCTCGTGGGAAAAACTCGATATGGTCGACGAGCTTAAAAAGTATTTGCCCGAAAACAAAAAAGCGTAAAAAGCGTAAAAACGAACAGGCTGTTGAGAGCTGAATATTCAGCTCTCAACAGCCTGTTTTTATCGTCAAAAAAAACTAATTATCGACTTATAGCCCCGCTTTTTCATTAAACGGGGCGGGCTTCGCAGTCGCACTCGTTGCAGTCGTCATCGCTAAAAGAAGCGTCCTTATTTTCGGACTTATCCTTCTTTTTGCAAATCGCTTTTATTTTGTCGACGACGGCGCTCTGACCTTTATTATAGAGTTCCTTGACCTTCGGAACGTTCTCTACGACGATAACGCCGATAAGCGCGCCCAGAAGCATACCTGTTATCAATTTTTTGTCCATATTTTTCTCCTTGAAGTTTTAACTTCGAAAATATTATGGGCAATAGTTCGTGACGATATTCGTTACGCGATAAACGCGCGGCAAATGGTTACCGAGTATAAAAAACGCTGATTTGTAAAAAAGGGGCGCCCGCATACCGCTCGGATATATAAAATCGCTTGTAAAAAAGGTAAAATGGTGGTATAATTATAAAGTATGAAATTTATTTGTTACGATATCGGGAACAAGCGCGTGGGAGTTGCGGTGAGCGATCCGTTTATGTCGATGGCGTTGCCGCGCGAAACCTACTGGCGCAAAAATTTTGAAAAAGACGTTATTTTTTTGGCTGAACTGGCAAAAAAAGAAGGGGCGGACAGGATAGTCTGCGGGCTTCCCGTGAAAATTGACGGAACTAAAAGCGAACAGACCGAGCTTACCGAAAGCTTTATCGCAAAGCTTAAAACGGTAACGGATATCCCCGTCGTCACCGCCGACGAAAGGTTTTCTACGAAAGAAGCCACGCGCGTGCTTTTAGCCGGCGACGTCAGCCGCGAAAAGCGCAAAAACTACGTCGATTCGATAGCCGCTTCCTATATTCTGGAAGACTATATAAACAGGTTAAAAAATTTGGGAGAAATATAAAAATGGACGAAAAAACCAAAAAAGAAGAAATGCTTAACGAAGAACACGAACACTGTCACGACGAAGGTTGCGATTGCGGGTGCGAAGACGAAGAAGCTCTGGTAAAACTTACCGACGAAGCCGGCAACGTTTACAACTTCTATCATATCGCCACGCTCGATTACGAAGGTAAAGACTACGCCTTCTTCCAGCCCGCCGAAGAAGTCGCGGGCGTCGATCCCGACGAAGTGGTCATCTTCGAGATATCCGCCGAAAATGAGCTTCTTCCCGTTGAAGATCAGGCTACTCTCGACGCCGTTTTCAACGAATTCACCAAGGTCATGGAAGAAGACGAATGCGATTGCGGCGACGAACACCATCACCACCACTGCGATTGCGGTTGCGAGGACGAATACGAGTTTGCTTCTTACGAAAAAGATAAGGAAGAAAACTGAAAACTGCGAGGCTTGATATGGAATACTATAAAATGACGATCGCAGGGCTTGAAAGACAGCTTCCGCTCTGCCCGCTCAACGATAAACTTTACATAGCCGGGTTCGTAATGTTCGGCGACACGGAACTTACCGAAGCTTGCGCGCGCGAGCTTATCAAGAGAGCCCCCGAACACGACGTAATGATCACAGCCGAAAGTAAGGGTATCCCTCTCGTTTGCTCCATGGCAAGGCAAATGGGCGTAAACAAATACGTTCTTGCCCGCAAATCGGCAAAACTTTATATGCGCAACGTCGTCAAGTTTGACGTCACGTCCATCACCACCCGCGGTCAACAGGCGCTCTATCTCGACGGTTCGGACGTAGAATATCTCAAAGGTAAACGCGTTCTCATCGTTGATGACGTTATCTCCACGGGCGCTTCTTTGGCGGCTTTGGAAAAACTCGTAAACGCTTC
>CACXHH010000190.1 GCA_902767455.1 uncultured Eubacteriales bacterium | reverse complement strand
TGAAAACGTCAAAACAGTTAAAAACCATATAGAAAAACTCGGCAAAGATATTCTTATCGAGATAGACGGCGGAATAAATCTATCAACTTATAAAAAGGCGATAGCCGCAGGCGTCGACGTTCTCGTTGCGGGAAACGCCGTTTTTTCAGCCGCGGACAGAGCCGAAACCATAACGTCGCTGAAAACGCTTTGATAGCTTATGAGAACGATAGTAGCTCTTAACGGGCAGAAGTTTCAATTTGAGTTTAAAAAAGACGACGTTATTATCTGTTGCGACGGCGCTTACGAACATTTAAAAAGTATAGGCGTTGTACCTACCGTTATTCTCGGTGACTTCGATTCTCTCGGTTACGTTCCCGAGGGCGCAAAAGTTTTTCCCGTAGAAAAGGACTTTACCGACGGCGAACTTGCCGTAACGGAAGCGTTGAAATACCCTGATAACGAGGTCGTTATTATTTACGCGGGCGGACTTCGCGAAGACCATTTTTTGGGGAATTTATCCCTTTTGCTTCTTGCTCGTGAGAAAAACCTTAACGCAAGGATAGAAACAGAATATTCTTCTATCTTTTATACGGAAGGAGATTTTACGGCTTTCGCGGGCGAAGGGAAAACGGTGTCGGTCGTGCCTTTAAGGGAAACGCTCGTTTTCGGTTCCGACGGTTTAAAGTACGCTTATCGTGAAACGAAGCTTTTACCGTCGTCTACTTTGGGGCTGTCGAACGTTGCGGTAAAAGATTATTTCAGATTAGAAATAACTTACGGCGCAGTATTTGTAATAATCAACAAAAAGCAGCTTTAAATCGTTAATTTTAGAGATTTTTATGTTAAACGTAATATGAAAAAAGTCATAATCGTCGGCGCGGGGCTTGCGGGGCTTTCTGCTGCCGCAACACTTGCCGAAAAAGGAATAAAATCCGTTCTTATATCTCTTCAACCGTCCGAAAGGGCTCAATCGGTGCTTGCCGAAGGCGGTATCAACGCCGCGCTCGATACTATGGGTGAATGTGACAGCGTTGCGCTTCACTGCGCCGAAACTTATTCCGCGGGCTGTTTTATCGAAAACGAAGATACTCTTTTAAGATTTGCCGCGAGAGCTCCGGAAATTGTTACCGAACTCGAAAAGCTCGGCGTTCCGTTCAATCGCGAAAACGGTAAGATAGTTCTTCGTAACTTCGGCGGACAAAAAAAGAAGCGCACGGCATTTGCCAGGAGCAGTACGGGTAAAGCCGTAATGTCTTCGCTTATCGATCTCGTCGGAAAATACGAAACCGAAGGGTTTGTTTTAAGATATCCGCATCATCGTCTTTTGAAAGTTCTTATCGAAGATAACGTTGCTCAAGGCGTTGTTGTTCGCAACGTTTTTACGGGCGATACGCTCCGTTTTGACGGTGTGGTCGTTCTCGCTGTCGGCGGGCTTGCGGGCATTTTTTACGGTAAAACGACCGGGTCGATTCGAAACGACGGTACGGCAACCGCCAACCTTTTCGCAAGCGGCGTTAAAACGAGCGACCTTGAATTTATCCAGTATCACCCGACTACCGTCGAAATCGCTTCAAAACGCCTTTTGATAAGCGAAGCCGCGCGCGGTGAAGGCGGAAGACTTTTTACCGTTCGCAACGGCGAAAAGTATTATTTCATGGAAGATAAATTCCCCGAGCTGAAAAATCTTATGCCGCGCGACGTGGTTTCCCGCGAGTGTTATTTCTGCGAGCACTCCAACGATACCGACGGAAACGTATATCTCGATATGACCGGGATAAACGATGATACCTGGAAAAACAAACTTTCCGATTTAAGAAAAGAAATAATAGATTATCTTGCCGTCGATCCCAAAACCGAGCCCGTCCGCGTGACTCCGGGTATTCATTACTTTATGGGCGGCATCGCCGTTGACGACGAACACAGAACGAGCGCAAAAAACCTTTACGCGGCGGGCGAATGCGCTTCGATATATCACGGAGCAAACCGTCTTGGCGGCAATTCTTTACTCGGCGCCGTTTACGGCGGAAAAGTCTGTGCCGAAACGCTTATTTCAGATTTTGGCGACAAGCTTGCTGCCGAAAGCGATTTTGCTAACCCCGAACTGCTTTCAAAAGACGATATCGGCTACGAATCGCGCTTCGCCGTGTCTATCGACCACGTAAAGAAGCTGTCGGATATTTTGTATTCGGCTCTCGGCGTCGTCCGTGACGAAAAGACTTTAAACTTCGGGCTTGAAACGCTTG
>CACXHH010000189.1 GCA_902767455.1 uncultured Eubacteriales bacterium | reverse complement strand
TACTTTCGAGAAACGCAAGGCGGAATTTATTTTCGCCGTCAAGCGTTTCACGACACCTAAGCTCTAACGGTTTTTTCTTGACGAAGGCAAGAAAAAACGTTAATTAAATAAATCCGCTTTATCTTTCGCTTGCTTTCTGGGCGCGCTGTTCTGGTAAGTGATATCGACGGTGATATCCTGCGGGTAATCGCCGAAGTCGTGCCCGAAAAGGTTTACCCCGCCCACGTGGCGGGCGTCTTTTTTGACTTCTATCCTGAACGTGAGCAGGTTATTATCGACGAGCGAAAGGTCGTCGACGCACACGTCGGAAACGCGTTTTTCGTTGAGATACGTTCCGTCGAAGCGTATATCGACGTTATACATAAGCCCGTACTGCGTGTTTACGTTGGCAAGCCACGGCGGATTGAGCCTTCCGCGGCGCTCGCCGTAGTCCCCGCCCGAAACTATGGTTGCCGCTTCTTTTCCGTTTACCGAAAAGGTTATATCGCTCTTATAATCGTGGTTATACTGCGCCGTTTCAGAACACAGTTCGAACTTGAAGCTTATAGACGAAATGGTCTTTTTATCGTAATATTTAAGCTCTCCGCCCTGCGGGCGATAGTAGTCGGTGAGCGGAAGCGAATATTCGAGATACCCCGCGCGAAACCATATAATCCCCGCGTTGAAGCGCGTGGGCGAATAGAACGCTACGGGCGTATCGGTTATAATTTCTACCCCGTCTTTATTGTATATCCCGCAAGTCGGCTCGACTTCAAACGCCGTGTAGCTTCCGATAGGCACGTTGAAAGAATGCACTTCGTCGGCGTAGACCGTCGTCGTAGCTCCGCCGATATTCATGGTAAAAACGTAGCTTCCGAGCGCGATAAGCTTTTCGTTGCCGCGTTTTTTTGTATTTACGGCGTAGCGAAGCATTCCCGCTTCGACGAGCGCCTTCACGTGATACGACGCGTTCGATACGGGAATATTGAGCTTCCACGCTATGTCGTTTATGGTGAGCGGGCTTTGATGTACGAGCTTTATTATACGCCGTCTCGTTGTGTCGCTGAGCGCCGAACAAACCTTCACGAGCCTGTCTTCTTTGTCGTACAGGTTTATCACCTGAAACCGCATATCGTCCTGTTCGGGCATAACTTTCTCCTTTTTTAGCGTTTTGATAAATCAAACTTGCAATTTAACGTTTTTCAAGTTAATTTTAGCACGGATAAGTCTTTAAAGTCAATCGAATTCCAAGATAAGTTGGAATAAAAGGGGCGCAATTTGACGATAAAAAAAAGGTATTGCATTGCGGCTACGCGTATAGTATAATTAAAATGACAAAAAGTAAAAAAGGAGATTTTCGTATGAGAAAACTCAAATTCAGCGTTTTCGTCCTTATCGCGCTTGCGGCGCTCGTTGCGCTTGCCGCGTGCGGTACGGGCGAAAAGCTTTCATCCGTCACCGTCAATTTCGATACGAACGGCGGCAAAATTATAGCCGCGGTAACGTATAACGAAGGCGACGTGCTTGCTCTTCCCACGCCCGAGCGCGAAGGGTACGAGTTCGCGGGCTGGTTTACCGACAAGGCTTTGACCAAGCCTTTGACCGACGAAGGTTTTTCGGCAAGCGGCGACGTAACGCTGTACGCCTGCTGGAAGGCTCTCGCCGCCACGCATACCGTCACCTTTGAAACTAACGGCGGAAGCGCGATAGAGCCTGTAACTTTAGTCGAAGGAACTTCGTTTTCCGCTCCGACGCCAAAAAAGGAAGAGTACGTTTTCTCGGGCTGGTATTTTGACCAAGCTTTGACCGAGCCTTTCGACGAAGCGACTTTTTCCGCGACCGAGGACGTGACTTTATACGCAAAATGGGAAGTCAGAAAATACGAGATACGCGTGTATTCCGACGAAGAAAACTACGTTTCGCACTACTACGCGAAAGGCGAAACGGTGGATATTTCCGAGTGGTACGCGCCCGAATACTTCTTTGAAGGCGATAAAGTCGAGTTCGACTGTTGGATGGACGAAACATTTAAATTCGCCGCGACCGAGAACTTCGTTATGGGAAGCGAGTCGATGGCTTTTTACGCTACCTACGATATGCCGCAACTGTTCGGTTGGAGCTACGATCCCCAAACGCAAGTTTACACTTCCACCCGCGCGGCTATACGCCCCGTAAAAGGCGAAGAAGGCGGGCTTTACGGAACGTTCTCGGCGGATATAGAAGTCACTAACCGCGACACCGCGGGCGTAGGCATTATCTGGAACCTTGACGAAGGCGAAGCCGATTATCCTTACAACGCCGCGGACGTTTCGTACTGGTATTTCCATCTCAACCCGTCGAACGGCGGATTCCAGCTCTCGATAGTGAGAAACGACGAGTACGACGTTATCAAAGTGCTGTCGTTTGCGAACTCTCCCGCAAGCTGGAAGGAAAAATGGACTGCCTATAACCTTGGCGAAACGCAAACTCTTTCCATGACCGAATACGTCGAGTTCACGCCGCAATATATAAAGGTATATATGGACGGCGCGCTTATGTTCGACTACGCGGGCGCCGAGCTTGGCGCTTTGACGGGCGAGCACGTAGGTGTCCGCGCGAACAGGCTCGGAAATATTATGAAAAACCCCGAGTTTACGCCTTATCCGCAATACCGAGTGACCTTTGAAACCAACGGCGGAAGCGCGGTCGAGCCGACGCTCGTCTGGAAAGGCGGCGCTATATCTCCCGTTTTCAGCGAGCTTGACGGCTACACTTTAAGCGGCTGGTATCTTGACGAAGCTCTGACCGAAAAAGTCGACTTCGCAACGTTTACCGTCACTAAGGACTTAACGCTTTACGCGGGCTGGCGCGAACGCGTCTTTAAAAAAGTTTCCTTCGATACGCAGGGAGCTTGCGAAATGCAGTCGATAAAATGGGAAGTAGGCACGGCGATAGGTGTAGCCGATCCCACGCTTGACGGCTGGACTTTCGACGGTTGGTATCTCGACGAAGCTCGCACCGAAAAGTTCGACGCGTTCGAATATCTGCCCGAAGAAGACTTCACGCTCTACGCCGAATTTACGAAGAAAGTCAACAAGTTCACCGTATCGAGAAGCAGCGGAAAGTACGTTTCGGGCGGCTCGACGGCGGCGATCTACGCTTCGGGCGACGAATATTCTTACGGCAAATGGTCGGCTGATATAACGCTCGGAGCGCCGGCAAGGATAGGTCTTTTCATCAACGCATACGCCGAAAACGTAACGAGTTATTTAAACGGCGTAAAGGGTATCGCAATGTACTTCAACGCCACCGTTCCCGAGTCGGTCGATTACAGCGCGCAGGTCAGCTCCTGCTACAACGCGCTCGGCTACGTCGAAGGCGCCGACGGCGAACGCGTCCAGAGCTCGAACAGACCTTCGGGCAGCGGAAAATTCAGCGATATGTTTGCTTCCGACAGCAAGACTTATCTCGATTATTCGGCGTTCATAAACGGCAACGCAAGCTCGGTAACTCTCAACTTCGCCATCGAAAAGACGCTCGACTATATCGCCATTTATATCGACGGCGTTCAGTTCGTAAAATACACGGGCGAATACCGCGAGATATGGAATAAATTCACGGGCGTAGGCTTCTTTGCCGACGCCGCGGGAGTAACTTTCGATAAATTCAACTTTATCCCGCTTGAAAAATACACGGTCACTTTCGAGAGTAACGGCGGAAGCGCCGTCGCCGCTCAAAGCTGCTATTCGGGCTCTAAACCGGTAGCCGTCGACAACCCGACCAAAGAAAACGCAACGTTTGCCGGTTGGTATCTCGACGAAGATCTGACCGAGCGCGCGTCACTCACCGAACTCGTCGTTACCAAAGACGTGACGCTTTACGCAAAATGGGTGGATAACGCGCTTATACACGAGCTTTCGTTTGAAACGAACGGCGGAAACGCGATTGAAAACGCCGAGTGGGTGGAAGGCTCCGTTCTCACCGTTACGGCGCCTACTCGCGAAGGATATACGTTCGCGGGCTGGTTCTACGACGCGGCTTGTAAGGAGCCCGCCGACCTTGAAGCGCTCACCTTTACCGCTAACGGCACGCTCTACGCCGAATGGACTTACAAACTCCATAACTTCACCGTATACGAAAGAAGCGGCAGGTACGTTGCAAACGGCGCTTCGTTCGCCACCGTTATCGACGAAGCACGTTACGGCACTACGGAAGCTACGATAACGCTCCGTTATAAGAGCGGAACGCTCCGCTACGGCGTGTACTTTGCTTCCACGCAGAACGAAAGCGGCACGAACTGGAGCAACGCCTTCGACGCGTACTTGCTCTATCAGGGCTTGAACGGCAATTTCAGGCTCGTTTCCAACGCGAAAGTATTCCAGCTCTGGCCCGACGGAGTGACCAAGGCCGACCTTAAAACGGCGGCTTATAGCACCGCTTTCGGCGACGATTACGCAGACTTTAAGGCGGGAACGCTCTCCGACTTCACGTTTACCGTCAAAATAGAATACACGCCCGAAAAGATAGCCGTAAGCGTGAACGACGTAACGGTCATCACTATAACCGAGCATCTCGATATGTTCGACGGCACGGGAATAGCCCTTGCGGCGCCCGACGGCAACGTCACCTTTGAGAATATAACCTTTACGCCCGCGCCAAAGCACACGCTTACCGTTTATATGAACGGTCAGGGCGAAGATACGACCAAACAACTCGTCGAAGGCGAAAAAATCGTTTCTTCTATCCCCGCAAGCGCGGAATATACGTTCGACGGCTGGTACTACGACCAAGCCCTGACTCAGCCCTTGGGGGATAACGCCGTTATGGGCGGCGGCGATATGACCGTCTACGCCAAGTGGATAGAAAAAGTTTACTACACGATTTCGTTCGTGACCGACGGCGGCACGGAGATACAGCCCGTAACTGTAGAAAAGTACGGCGTTATAGAAAGCGTAGCCGATCCCGAACTCGAAGGTTACGATTTTGCGGGCTGGTACGAAGATCAGGCTTTAACAACCGCGGCTGATATTTACTCGCCGGCCACCGCCAGCGCGACTTATTACGCCAAATGGATTTTCACGGCGACTTACGAACTTGCCGAAACTTACGCTTTCAACTCGGGCGAAATGCTCAACACGGGCATAACGGTCGACTGGAGCAAGGACTTCACGCTCGAAACGACGATAAATATCCCCGCCGTGGGCGCGAGATACGCTATATTCAGCACCTATAAACCGGGCAACGGCAATTCGTGTTTCACCGTTGAAGTTTCAGCTAAAAACTATTTAAGGCTTTATCTCGTCAGCGCCGACGGAACGGTCAAAGACAGCAACTCGGGCGGCACGAAATACGAAGTAAAGGCAAATACCGATACTTTCGTTAAACTCGTCTACACCGCGGCGACGCATAACTTCGTCGTCACCATGGACGACGGCGAAAAGACTTTGACCGCCATGAACGTCACTTACGACACGATGACCGGCTTCACGCCGCAACCTATTGCCATCGGCGGCGCCGACTACCGCGGCGGAACGACCTTCAAGGCGATAACCGTCAAAGCGTTTAAATACTCCGTCACGGCTGACAAGGGCGAAAGCATTTCGGCGTCGTCGGGCTGCGTTCGCGCGGGATATACGTTCGGCGGCTGGTTTACCGATAAGACTTACGCCGAAGGCTCTCGATATACGGCGGATACGCTCGTATCGGGCGTAACTTTGTACGGCAAAACGACTAAAGACGAATAATATAAAGGAGTGGGTTTTATGAGAAATTTTATCAAAAAACTTGCGGCGGCGGCTTCTGCCGTAGCGCTGCTCGGCGCGGCGCTTGCCGGTAACGCTTTCTCCGTTTACGCGCCCGCAAACGCGTACACTATTGAAAACGGCGCGGCGAAATATTCGATAGCCGCCGACCACGTGATGTACTATACCGAAAACCCCGTGGGAGCAGTTATAAACACCTTCGAAGCGTGGATAAAGCTTCCCGAAAACGTTCCCGACGATTTGGAAGGCGGAGTCATCTTCGGTAACTATCATAACAACGGTTACACTATTCCCGGCGTAGTCAATTTTCTCGTAGGTAAAAACGGAAACTTCAAAGTCGAGTGGGGATATAAAGGACACAGCGACGAAACGCGTTTATGGCAGTTCGAGTACGAATTTACGAGCGTAGATTTGCGCAACGACGAGTGGACGCACGTAGCGCTCGTCCGCGACGCGGATAACGGAACTTTCAGTTATTACGTCAACGGCGAGCACGAAGAAACGGTTGCCGCCAAAGTGACGGGCGACGTCGCGCTTATGAAGTACGGCGTCGGCTGCGACTGGAAGAACTGGATATATTACGACGTAAAACAGCCGTTTTTCGGCGAGATACGCCAGATAACCGTTTACGAAAACGCGCAGACGACTCAGACTATTGCAAGCGATATGACCAAAACGGAAATAACCAAAGCCGAACGCGACGGGCTCGTTTCCAACTGGTACTTCGGCGAGATTTGGGGCAAGGACAAAACGATCGTCGACACGGCGGGCGAAAACGCTTGCCTGCGCGGAACTTTCGATAAATACGTTCCCGTAGAAGAAACGGGCAACGATTACGATTACAGCTTCGCGGTATTCCCCGATATTCAGGCGATGACGCACTACAACAATAAAAATATAATAAATCAACAGAAATGGGTAGCCGAAAACGCCGCAAAACTCAATATGAAGTTCGCGATGTTCGTAGGCGATATCGCCGATACCTACCCCGGTTACAAAGGTTGGACGGGGGTAGATCAGAGCAATAGAGAATATTCGGTTGCGCGCCTTGCGATAAGTCAGCTCGACGACGTTATCCCGTATACCATTCTCGTCGGCAACCACGACTACGACGACTGCGCCAAGGTCACCCGCGACACGACGTTCTTCAATCGCTACTTCCCGTACGAAAAATATTCGGCGTACCCGTATTTTGGCGGAGCGTTCGAGAAAGGGCTTATGGATAACTACTGGATAACGGTAAACGCTTGCGGCGTGGAATACCTTATAATGTGCCTTGAATTCGGGCCGCGCTACACCGTTCTCAACTGGGCAGACAGGATAATTTCCGAACACCCCGACGCAAGAGTCATCATCACGACGCACTCGCTCGTCGAAGTAGACGGCACCTTCACAGACGAAACCAACGCGTCGGCTGCTTCGAAGTACATTTCTTTCGACAGCGTGAACAACGGCGATCAGATGTGGGAAAAACTCATCCGCAAGCATAAAAATATAGCCTTCACCTTCTCGGGGCATACGTGTACCGACCAAGTGATAATGCGTAAGGATACAGGCGATAACGGTAACACCGTAACTCAGATACTCGTCAACGCTCAGGGCGCTATGTACACGAGCGGCATGAACACCTTCCTTATCGCAAAGGTCAACGAAAAGACCAAGACGATGGACCTTTGCTATTACAGCCCCGAATTCGATATGTGCTTCAACGAACAAAACCAGTTTACCGTTTCGTTTGCCGACGAATACAATCCGACGGTCGGCGCCGTAAAGGAGTGATATTATGAAAAAGTTATTAAGCGTTATTCTCAGCGTGGCGTTTATTATCTCTGCTCTCGCGCTTTCCGCTTGCGCGGGCGGCGAGAAACTCAAAATAAACGTCAGCGGCGCCGTTACGACTTCGAGCGGCGAAAATACCCCTTCGTCTTCGGGCGAAGGCGACCAGACTTCGGTTGAACCGATCTCTCCCGTGACGTATACGGTCAATTATTTCGCAAACGGCGTCTTGTATTCGACAGAGACAGTCGAAAAGGGCGGTAAGGCAACCATGCCGCAAGCCCCCGAAAGAGAAGGTTATACCTTTACCGACTGGAAGAAAAACGGGCTTCCGTACGACTTTTCGCTCGCCGTAAACGGAAACCTTACGCTCGTTGCCGGCTTTACCAAGCCTTACGCGGGCGGACTTAAAGACGTTCTGGGCAGTTTCAGCTACGAAAACGGAGTTTACACGAATACGAGCGGGCTTTCCATGTCGCTCAACTTTGACGACGAATTTAATTACGGCACCGTCGAAGCCGACGTTATTGCGAGCAAACGCAGCGATAACGGACTTATCGTCTGCTGTACGGCAAACGCCGAAAAGTTCGATCAGGGCGCGGGGATAAGCTATTATTTCTTCTTTCTCGGGATAGACGGAACGATCTATCTCGGCAAGTCGGACAACGGCTCGTGGTACGCTTTGAAGGTCTTGCAGGCGGCGGATAAAATAGTCGAAGGCAAAACGTATAAGCTCAAAGTAGTCGTCGAAGGCACGAATATCACGTGCTTTATCGACGGAAAAGCATATATAACGTATTCGGAAATAAACTTTTTGCACGGCTCGGGCTACGGCATAAGATCGGGCGCCGCGGGGATCACTTTTACAAACTTCCGCGTTTCAAACGAGCTCGAATACTGATAAAGATTTCGTAGAATAAGCGGCGGCAAGCGTAAAAACGCTTGCCGCCGTTTTAAAGCGTACGGACGGGCGGTATAAAAACACAAAAAAACCGTTTTGAAATTGACATGCGCTCAAATATAGTATAAAATATAATTTAGGTGTTAAACCTACGATATATTTTTACAGGAGATATTTAACGATGTTTGAATTTGAAAAACTCTGCCGCGAAGTAGAGAAGATCGACCCCGTGACTTACGCGCTCGTAGTCGAGCAAAAGAGTAAAGACGTCATCGCAAAGCTTGCGCTCGTCACCGAAAACGGGCTTTCGGGGCTTACTATTTATACGGGGCTCGTTGTGGGCGCGATAATAAGCGACGGAAAGATTTCCGAAGAAGAATTCGTTCTCGTAAAACCCATGCTCGACGTAGCTTTCGAGCGTGATTTCACGCTTGCCGAAGCCAACGCGCTTATGAAGTATTTCAAAGCCGAAACAAAAGAATACAAACAGTTTATCGACGCCGTAGCCGACCTTTTCGGCGAGATAAGCGACGACTTGAAAGCCGATATCGTTACCGTTTGCCTGCTTATCTGCGCGGTGGACGGGAAAGTATCCTTCCGCGAAAGGAAATGGCTCAAACAACTTATCAGATAAAGTCTTGAAGTCAACGAGTAATATTTTAACAAAAACCGCGGCGGGCGCTTTTTGCGCCCGCCGCGGTTTTTGTTACGGCAGATAATAACCCGACTTATTTGTTTTTCTTTTTTCTCTTTTTTCCGTTTTTTTTGTTGATGGTATTATCGAAGTAATAATATCGGCAATCGTATATATTTTAACATATTATTTTTTTTCGTTTATTTCAATGAAATATATATATTTTTAACGTTTTTTATTTGCGGCTGCGCTTGATTTGAAAATATCGAAGTTCAGCGTTTATTCTGTTTTCTGTAAGATAAGGGAGTGACTCCTACGTGGCGTTTGAAAAGGCGGATAAGCCCGTTCGGGTCGGAATAGCCGATAAGTTCGGCGATTTTAGCCACGCTCATATCGGTAGTGAGCAGCAGGTTTTGCGTTCTGTTTATATCGCGTTCGGAAAGCGTCTGTTTTATGCTTTTTCCCGTGTGCTTTTTGTAAACTCTTTCAAGATAGATAGGGTCGAAGCCGACGGCTTTTGCCACGTCTTTTACCGAAGTATACACGCCGTCGCGTATGACGTAGATCACGTTCATAATAAACGGCGGGTAACTTTCTGCGGGCTTTTTAAGCGAAAAATCGAGTATGTCGGTGAGCAGCGAATTGCTTATTTTCGAAAGCTCGAAGTAAGACCTTTCGCCGTTTAACTGCTCTTTTATCCTTTCAAAAGTCTTTATCACGACGCTTTCGGGAAAGTTCTCGAAAACGTTTTTTCCTTTTTCGGTAGCCGCTTTGTAAAACGCCTTAGCAGGTGTGCCCGAAACGTGAAAAAAGTATATTTCGAGTTCGTCCGAAGTAGGATAAAAGACGTTCTCGTCGCCGAGATAAATAAAGCTTAAATCTCCTTTTTTGAGTAAATGCGTTTTGTTGCCGTATTTGAGCGCGCCCGTGCCGTTCACGACGTAGTTGATCATATAAAAGTCAAAGTCTTTGCGCGCCATGTAGTAGCTTTTCTTTAAAAACTCGTGCCCCGACGACGTGAAAAAGCTTAACGCGCCGTAATCTTCGGGTTGCGGGATATAAGGAAATCGTTCGGTTTTTTCAGTCGCTCTGTATTCGTTTTTTATATAAGCCATCGGTCTCTCCTTGAAATCGTGAATCGTCGGTTTTCGTCCGTTAAGTTTGTTTTTGTCGATTTTTGGTTGACTATATCAGTTGAAAATCGCATTTTATAGTATAAAATATAAATTGAATAATGTCAACCTATTGACAACGAAAAACGGAGGACACAATGAAAACCAAAAAAATCTCTATAAGTTTTCTTCTTTTGTTTGCGTGTTTTGCGCTCGTTCTCGGCGTAGCGGCTTGTAAAGGCGCGCCCGGGATGAAGCCTTCTTCCGAAAAGGAAACTTCGGTTTCGGAAAGCGCGTCCGCGGAAGAAAGTTTGTCGGAACAGTCGGCAAGCGAAGACCAAAGCGCGTCTTCTTCCGAACAAGGCTCCGAGCCGCAGCCCGTGACCGAATATGAAATCACGATAGCGGCTACCGAAAACGGAACGGTAACGGCGGATAAGACGAAAGCCGCCGAAGGCGAAACCGTAACGCTCACGATAACGCCCGCGCAGGGCTTCGAGCTTGTTGCTCTGACTCTCAACGGCGAAGCGATTGAAGAAACTGCTTTCTCTATGCCCGCGAACGCCGTAGAGATAACCGCCGAATTTGCCGCTATAACTTATAATATCACGATAGCGGC
>CACXHH010000188.1 GCA_902767455.1 uncultured Eubacteriales bacterium | reverse complement strand
GCAACCGTTACGGCGACCGTCTACTTTGACAACGCGAGAATAGTTAAAACGCTTATGTTCTACTTCGATTCGAGCAAGTACGACGACGAAGGCACCCACACGGGCAGCATTACCCTTTCCGAGTGCGCGTTCGCAAAAGTCGAACAGGCTGAACAACCCAAACAACCCGAACAGCCCGTTGACAATACGGTCGCTCTTTCGTTCGGTTCGACGGAAATATACACCGTCACGCCTTCCGGCGAGGCGGCAAAGTCTGTTACGGTAACCTATTCCGAAGTCGGCGGTCAGTCGTATAAGACAATCTCGGCTTATATAGGAACGGTCGCGAGCGGCAGTGACACCTTCACGGTAACTATCAGAAACAACGGCGAAGCCGCAGTCAGACTGCGTTTTGACGTTCAGGGCACGACTCAGGTCGGCAATACCGCCGCGATCAACACCAACGCCTGGGTGAACAGCGAGGTCGACCACGGCGTTTACACCGACACGACCTGGGGCGGTTCGTTTGTCACCGTAGCGGCGGGCGAGGAAGTCGTTCTGACCGTTATATACGACGAAAGCACCGCAAAAGGCGCGGTGAACAATCTTATTATATTTATTGATTCGGCAACCGACAACGGCGATACGCACAGCGGAAACGTTACACTCAGTCAATTTACCTTCAGTAAGTCAGTTCAGGCTTCCGACGCCGAGTAAACTCAGATGAAAAGCAAAACGATAAAAATCCTTTCAAAAAAGGCTAAGATAATACGCGTTTGCGCAATGGTCTTAATTCTTGCGGTGGTCATCGCCGCAAACGCCGTCGCTTCATATTTCAGCGAGATAATAACCATTTATCTTTACGGGTTTGGCAACGATTTCTCGAGCCTCGACGCCGAGGTCGGCAACGACACCTGCATCGAGATAGAGAGCGAAGGTATAGTCCTATTAAGAAATGAAAACGACGCGCTCCCGTTAAAAGAAGAAGAAAAGGTCGACTATAAGCACAAAGTCGCCGTTTTCGGCTGGGGCGCGACGGACGGCGGATTTATAACTTCGGGCGCGGGCTCAGGCGGTTCCGCCGAGCGCGGCGCGGGTAAACTCGTTACGTTTTTGAGCGCGCTCGAAGGTCAACCCGCAATCGTAGATTCCGACGGAAGCGTGTTGCTCCCCGAAGTCGAAGGCGAGTTTTTATACTATCACCCGCTCATTGAAATGTACGAAAGTTACAAAAAGACCAGGGACGCGGGCGACTATTGGAATGCGGCTTATCCGTTTTTCAACCTTATCGAACCGAACGTCGACCGCGTTCGTCCGTATATAGACGGTGCGAAAGCCTTTTCCGATACGGCGATAGTGGTCATTTCCCGCGAGGGCGGCGAGGCTCAGGATATTCCGCGCATTCAGGTCAAATACGACTCGGCTCAACCGACCGACAGGACGCGTACATACCTTGAAATTTCCACCGAGGAAGAGGACATGCTAAGGCTTGTCAGAGAAAACTTCGGCAAGGTGATAGTCGTCGTCAACGCGTGCAACGTAATGGACCTTTCCTTCCTTGAAGATTACAACGTCGACGCGGCGATTTCCGTCAGCGGTTCGGGTCAGTCGGGCGCGATAGCCATCGCTCGGGTTTTAACGGGCGAGGTAAACCCGTCGGGTAAGACCGTCGACGCTTACGCCTATGACCTGTCCACCGCCGCGACTTACGCCAACGCACCCGATTGCCGCGAAGTAAACGGCGAGACGGGCGGCGAAAGGCTTTACACCAACACGAAAGATAACTATTATATCGATTACGCCGAAGGTATCTACGTCGGCTACAAGTGGTACGAGACGGCGGATAGCGAGGGCTTCTGGTCAAGTCAGTTTGCGAAAAACAAGTGGAACGTTGAAAAATACGAGGACGTCGTGCAGTATCCGTTCGGTTACGGGCTATCCTATACCGACTTTTCCTGGGAGGTTTTAAGCGTTTCCCCCGCGGCGGGTGCGATCACCGCAAACTCGCAGATAAACGTAAAAGTTAAAGTTACCAATATCGGCACGGTCGGCGGCAAAGACGTCGTCGAACTCTATTATAACCCGCCGTACAAAGGGACGATCGAAAAGTCCTCCGTCAACCTCGTCGCGTTTGCGAAAACGGATTTTCTTCTCGCGGGCGAATCCGAGACGATAACTCTTACCTTCAAGGCAAGCGATATGAAGTCTTACGACACCTATAACGCGAGCGGCGCCGTCGGCGATGACGGCGGTTACGTTTTAGAGAGCGGAAACTATGAAATTACGCTTCGCAAAAACAGTCACGACGTGGTCGGTCAACCTATTGTATATTCTTTGGGTAGTGCGGTCGAGATAGACGGCGAAACGGTTTATAACCGCTTTACGGGCGACGGGGTTGTCGCAGGCGACGTCGCTATCGACGGAAGCGATACGGGCGAGGGTATTACCTATATGACCCGCTCTGACTTTTCCGGTTCCTTCCCCACGCCGAGACTCGCAAGAACAAAAGCGGCGAATATGCCCGCAAACGGTTGGCTTGCAAACGTTACTTACAGCCAAATGCCCGTTCAGGGAAAATCGGGCGACCTCAGGCTTTATGACAGCGAAAATGAACTCAACCTCGACCTCATTCTCACGCTTGGCGGCGATTACGACGACCCGCTGTGGGATGACCTTCTTAATCAGATAACGGTCGACGAATTGTACGGCGTCGTTCAGGGCGGAGGTTTCAGAACTAAGGCTATACCCTCGATAGGCAAGCCCGAACACATGGATCTCGACGGCCCGTCGGGGCTCAATCAGGAAGTCAATTCGAGCGGCGCCGCCGCCACGTTCTGGACGTCCTTCCCCGTCTCGACAGTCATCGCTCAGAGTTGGAACATCGATCTTTCCTTCAAATTCGGTATGGCGATAGGCTACGAAGCGTACGCAACGAGCGTCGCCGGTTGGTACGCGCCCGCGGCTAACATTCACCGCTCGCCGTTCGACGGAAGAAACTTCGAGTATTATTCCGAAGACCCCCTGCTCTCGGGCAAGATCTGCGCCGAAACGGTAAGGGGCGCGACGGATAACGGCTTATACTGCTATCTCAAACACTTCGCCGTCAACGAAACAGAAAACCACCGCGAAGGTCTTTACACCTGGCTCAACGAACAGGCGTTGCGTGAAATATATCTCGGAGGTTTTGAGATAATCGTCAAAGAGGGCAAAGCCAACGCCATGATGTCTGCGTTCAGCAGAGTGGGCGCAACCTGGGCGGGCGGAAATTATTCTCTGCTCACGGGCGTTTTAAGGAATGAATGGGGCTTTAACGGCAGCGTGCTTACCGATTACGCGCTCGAACCGCAGATGCCGATTATGGACATCAATCAGGGCTTGTGCGCGGGCAACGACTTGTGGCTCAACGGCCTTAGGACGGATACGATAGGCACGATAAACGACAAAAACTCCGCGACTATGGTCACGCTCGCAAGAAAGGCGACGAAGGACGTGCTGTATACTTACTGCAATACCGTTTACTTGCAAAGCGAGTACCTTAAAGACCCGATCGAAGGGCTTCCCACGGCGGAGATCGTCGGAAAGGCTGTCGTCTTGCCGACCGCTCACTGGGTATGGATATTGGTCGCTCTCGACGTTCTGACCGCGGCGGGCATAGGTATCTGGCTGTTCTTTACTTTCCGTAAGCAAAAGGGCGATAAATACGCCGAATAATTGAAAAAACAACGAACATTTATAGTTCAAATGACAATTAAGCGTATATTTCATTTACTTATTGTGAAGAAATGTGATATAATTGTTTTGAAAATGTGAAAATCACTGTGTGGCGTGGTTGTCGCAATGTGTTTTCACTTACACTTTCAGCACGTTCCGATGAATATTTCTCTCCGAAGAGAGCGTTGCTTTTGTCGGAGAGAATATTTTTGCTTTTAAAGTTATTGTACGCCCCGCGGGTATAAAGCGACGCTATAAACGGCAAAAAAATATAATCGAGGTTTTTCCGCAAGACCTGAAAACGTTATGTCATATTTACAGATTATTTTTACAATACTTATAGTTTTATGGGGATTTTTCACCATTGCCCTATTATATCAGATGTTTTTTGTCGTTTCGGGCGTTTTCGTTAAGAGAAGGTTCCCGAAAACCGAAGAAAAACTGCGCTATGCCATTATGATCGGCGCGCGAAACGAGCAAGCCGTCATCGGCAGGCTTTTGGACAGTATCGCAAAATCAAATTACCCCAAGGATAAACTCACCGTCTTCGTTATAGCGCATAACTGCACGGACGACACCGCAAAAATAGCGTGCGAAAAGGGCGCGGTCGTTTACGAGTACGACAACCCGAAAGAGTGTACCCTCGGCTACGCTTACAAAGAACTTATCCGCCGCATAAACGAAGATTACGGCTGGCAAGCGTTTGACGGTATTTTCAGCATAAACGCCGACAACGTTATTCCGCCCGAGTATTTTTCGCTTATGAACGACGCCTTCGTCGCATGCGGAAAAGACACGATTATAACGTCATTCCGCAATTCGTCCAACTTCGCCGACAATTATATGTCCAGACTGTACGGTATGTACTTTGCGGCGTGCTGTCGCTACGAAATGCGCGGCAGAGCGTTCTTTGACTGCTCGACGAGAATTTCCGGCACAGGCTACGTCTTTCCGTCGGAAATAATCAAAGACGGCTGGGAATACGTCACGCTGACCGAGGACTGGGAGTTTACTTCCGATCAGGTGAGCGAGGGTAAAAAGATAATTTATTGCGACGAGGCGGAGTTTTTCGACGAACAGCCGCTGACCATTCCCGTAATGATGAGGCAGCGCCTGCGCTGGGCGAGAGGGCATACGATAGTCTTTTTCACTCGCTTCAAGAAACTTTTCAAAAGCATTTTCACGCGTGAAAAGCGCACTTTAAGTCAAAGAATGTCTACGTATGACGCGACTATGTGTATTCTTCCGCTCGGGGCGATCGGGTTCATTATGAATTTTCTGACGCTCATTCTTGTCGCTTTGAGCCCGCTGTTTGGCTACGACGCTCTCATAGTCTGGCGTTCCTATCTCGTTTATTCGGCAACGTTCACGGCGGTGTCGTACGTTCTGACCTCGCTTTCCGGGCTGATTTTGCTCATTCTCGAAAGAAAGCGAGTTCCACGTCTCGGAATAAGGTATCTCGTCGCGATACTGCTTTGGCCTTTCTTCAATCTCTTAACGGCGCTGCTTGACTTTGTTTCGCTGTTTACGAAAAATCTTCAATGGAAGCAGATCCCGCACAAAGGTTCGTAAAATAATTTTATATAAAAACTTGTATTCAATCATAGACTTCTTCACCTTCGAGCGTTGCGCCTTCGTCACAGGTTGAAGAGAGCGGCGGTTGCGGCGGGCTTATTCCGCCGACTGCGGCGGCTGCGCTCATCCTTACGGCGCTGTCAGCCGTTGCGTTTGCGAAAAGGAAAACCAAATAGTCGATAAAACGTGCGCGGCAAGGCTTTTTTAAAGCCTTGCCGCGTTTTTTATGGATAGATAATGAAGTTGTAACGATAATTATCGTTAATATATCGTAATAAAAAAAAGCAATGATAAATCACTGCCTTTTTGTGTTGGCAGGACAGGATAACGCCGAAACCCTTAAAAGGGCACCCTCGGCGTATTTCCTCGCGCCTTAAGATTATTCGATAAATTCAAGAATTCTTGCGCTCGGGCACGCGAACCTCCTCGGCTTTGACTTACAACACATAAACACCGATGGGGCGGAAAATCCGCCCCAAAGCCACTTGCAATTGTTTATCGTTGCCTCGGAAGCTTCTTAAACAACCGTCCTCTCCGCCAACACAAAAAATCCCGCAGAAAATGCGGGATTATTGCGTTGGCGGGACGGAAGTGGTTGCGTTGGAAACAAAACCTTCTTACTTGGGGCAGCAAAAATGCAGGATTTATCTAAGTTTTTGTGATTCTTGTCTTGACAAGGACACACTTTTTTTTAACCCGATTACACTAATAAGGCGTACAATGCCGGAATACGATAATGAAATCGATATAATCAAAAAGTTGGAGATGATGGAAATTATTTTATCGTCATTACGATAGCTTGCTGGTAATCTCCGAAATTTCTTCCAAAAAGGTTTATTCCGCCTTTATGTTTGGCGTCGGGTTTTATTCCTATGGTTAATTTGATGGCGGAATTATCAAAGATACTTAAGGCACTATAAGTTATGCTTCTTGAAATGAGTTTTCCGTCGAGATATACGCCGAAACTGTTCACGATAATCCTTTTTAATTGCCCGAATTGAGTGCTTGTCGTCGGCCAGTAATCGGGAGTATGCGCGCCTTTTCTTCCGCCGAAATCGCCGGGCGAGGTAAATGTCAGTATTTCAATATCGTTGATATATATGGTAATATCGCTTGGCCAGTTGTTATTGTAATATATCGTTTCCGAACAAATTTCAAAAGAAAAACTAATAGATGAATAATTGTGATCTTCGGTAGGTTTTGCAAAGTTATATGAAATGTAACCTTCGTCAAACCATAACTGTTCGGCGTTGATCCGTTCAGGGAGAAAAAACGTTCGTTTATCGTCGTATTTTCCTATTTGAGCGTCTTTTCCGTTCATTCCGCAAGGCGCTGAGATGTGGCAGTCGGAAAAAAGCCCGATAGGCATTTCAAGCACGTATTCGTTGTTTTTACCCTTATCGTTATCCGGTACGTCGAACGAAATGGAATACGACATAATAGTTTGGGAGCAATACTTCGTATGACCTTTGGGACCCGGTTGATAATTGACGATAACGAGCTGCGCATCTGAAAGAATTTCGACGTGACGCATAATACTTGAAATGGGAATATTCAGCTCAACGGATAATTCTTGCAGCCCTTTTGATTTATAGAGAATAGATCTCAATATCTGAATGCGTGCGGGCGAGTCAAGCGCGTGTGATATTTTTTGGATCATTTCCGCGTCTTGTTTATTGATTATTGACAAAACCAAATCTTTATTTGGCGTTAAAATATCGCTCACTTTTAGGAATATCTCCTTTTTTTGATATATTATAACAAATAATATATTCAACTGTCAATCGTTTTTAATAGCTTCCAAAAATATCAAGTAAACCGTTTTCAAAATATTAAAAATTGGAAGTCTTTTTTTTCGCGATTGGTATTGACTCGACTGCGATTATTTGTTAATATTAAAAAAAATGTATATGGCTGTAATTTTGTTTTGTGACAGTTTTTGTTAAATTGTAACACGATGACAGAAAAAGCCGACAACACTAAAATGATTGTTGATTACCATCCAAACAGACAATTAAGACGCGATAAATGGATCAACCTGAACGGTGAGTGGTCTTTGGATTTTGTCGAAGATAAAATTCACAAAAAACACGCTATTCAGGTGCCTTTTTGCTTAGAATCCGAATATTCGGGCGTTGCGTATAAAGAATTCGTTAAAGAATGCGTATATTCAAGATTTTTTACGTGCCCTGATCGTTCAGACTATGAACGCGTGATACTGCATTTCGGCGCCGTAGATCAAGAAGCCAAGATCTATATTAACGGTAAATACGTCGGAAGGCATATCGGCGGATACACGCCGTTCTCTTTTGATATCACTGATTATATTACGGTCGGCGAAAACGAGTTGAAAGTTAAGGTGTACGACGACGTTACCGATAATATCCCAAGCGGGAAGCAGAGCGAAAAAGTATATTCTTACGGATGTTTTTACACTCGTACGACAGGCATATGGCAAACGGTTTGGCTTGAAATCGTTCCGAACGACCATATCGTTTCGGTAAAATACTATACGGATATAAACGAACCTTCAGTTGATATCGCAATAAAAACGAAAGACGCAGGTAAGATAAACATAGCCGTATTTTTTGCAGATCGTATGGTAGGGGAATGCCACGACCGTATTGAATGTGACGGCAATTTTAAAATAAAACTTTCGGAAAAGCATTTATGGGACGTGGGAAAGGGAAATCTTTACGACGTCGTTATAACCTATAACAGCGATAAAGTGTACAGTTACTTTGGATTGAGATCGGTTGAGTATAACGGAAGAAAATTCTTTTTGAACGGAAGATCGGTTTTTCAGAGAATGGTTCTCGACCAAGGATATTATAACGGCGGCGTTTACACGCCGAAAAACTTTACTGATTTTGACGAAGATATAAAAAGAACGGTAAAACTCGGCTTCAACGGAGTCAGGCTTCATCAAAAAGTTTTCGATCCCGAATATTTGTATTATTGCGACAAATCGGGCGTAATGGTATGGGGTGAGTTCCCGAGTTGGGGAATTCGCTATTCCGATCTCG
>CACXHH010000187.1 GCA_902767455.1 uncultured Eubacteriales bacterium | reverse complement strand
GGCAAATAGGTTGACTAAAAGCCGCTGAAATAGTATAATTTCAGTAATCTATTTTTGGAGAAACACATGGATAATTATCAACTTGCCGTAAACGCCGTTCGCGTCATCTCGGCCGAAGCCATCGAAAAAGCCAAATCGGGCCACCCCGGTCTTCCCCTTGGCGCAGCTGACGTTGCGTTTACTTTGTTTGACGAATTCTTAACCTTTAACCCCAAGAACCCTAAATTCGATAACCGTGACAGATTCGTTTTATCGGGCGGTCACGGCTCCATGCTGTTATACACGCTCTTGCACCTTTTCGGGTACAAAATATCAAAAGACGACCTTGCCAACTTCCGTCAACTCGGGTCTTTGACGCCCGGTCACCCCGAATACGGTCACACCCCCGGCGTAGAAGTTTCCACCGGTCCGCTCGGTCAGGGATTAGCCAACGCCGTAGGTATGGCTATCGCCGAAGCAAGGCTCGCCGCCGAGTTCAATAAAGAAGGTTACCCCATTGTTGATCACTATACCTACGCTTTATGCGGCGAAGGCGATCTTATGGAAGGTATCGGTTACGAAGCCTTTTCGCTTGCCGGCTCGCTTGCTTTAAATAAGCTCATCGTTTTTTACGATTGCAACAAAATAACCATCGAAGGAAGTATCGACGGCGTTTTCGACGACGATATGGTCGCCCGCCACAAAGCGCTCAACTGGAACGTTATCGAGATAGACGGTAACGACCATAAACAGATACAGCGCGCCATCAAAAAAGCCAAAGCGCAATCGGCAAAACCCACGCTCGTTATCTGCCACACCGTAATAGGTTACGGCTCGCCTTTAGCAGGTTCGGCAAAGTGCCACGGCGCTCCGCTCGGCAGCGAAAACTTCCAGAAAATGAAAGACGCTATCGGCTGGACTTTGCCGCCCTTCGAGTACCCGAAGGAAATTCAACCGCTCTTGAACAAGGCTGTAAATCGCGGTAAAAAAGCCGAAAAAGCTTGGAAAAATACTTTTGCCGAATATTCCGAAAAATACCCCGAGCTTGCCGAAAAGTATCACAGATGGATGAAAAACGACAATTCTTCGCTAAAATCCGTTCTCGAACAGATACAATCAAACGACGCCATCGCCACGAGAAATTCAGGCAATATCGTTTTAAATAAAATTGCCGAAACGGTCGACAATTTATTCGGCGGAAGCGCAGACCTTACGCCCTCGAATCTTACGAAGATGGATCGCTTCGGTTACTTCACCAAGAACGACAGAAGCGGCTCAAACATTCAATTCGGTATAAGGGAACACGCTATGGGCGCCGTCGTAAACGGAATACTCACCCACGGCGGACTGACTGCTTACTGCTCGACCTTCTTCGTTTTTTCCGACTATATGAAGAACGCCATCCGCATGGCGGCTATAATGAAATTGCCCGCCGTTTACGTCTTTACTCACGACTCTATCGGCGTCGGTGAAGACGGTCCCACTCACCAGCCCGTCGAACAGCTTATCGCCCTTCGCTCTATACCCAACGTAGTAGTATATAGACCCTGTGACACGAAAGAAACCGCGGCGGCGTGGTATTCGGCTCTCACCAACGGGTCGCCTACGGCTATCTGTCTTACCAGACAAAAGATAAATTCGCATTGTAAAAACTTTGACGACGCGTTAAAAGGCGGTTACGTTTTAGCCGATTCAAAAAAGCGCACGCCCGACGCCGTTATTATAGCTACCGGCTCGGAAATAGATCCTTCGATAAAAGCAAAAGAATTGCTGCTTTCGGAAGGTATCGACGTAAGAGTGGTTTCTATGCCTTCCATCGAAATTTTCGAGCGCCAGAGCTCAAAATATCGCGAAAGCGTTATACCTTCTTCCGTAAAAGCGAGAGTTTGCGTCGAAGCGGCTTCGCCTTACAGCTGGTACAAGTTCGCTGGAGACCACGGAAAGATAGTGGCTATGAACGAATTCGGCACTTCCGCAAAGTATACGCAACTCTTTGAAAAATACGGTTTCACCGCTGAAAACATCGCTGAAAACGTTAAAAAATCTATTCAATCTTTAAAATAATAAATCGTTATAAAAAATGCCGACGCTTTTAAAATGCGTCGGCGTTTTTCGTTAAGTTTTATCGTCGTTTTCGTCGTCTTTCGGAACGATCGCCTTAACGGGTTTTTCATCTTTCAAAGACATTATATAGTTTGCGTAATCAACTTCGGTCATAGACCTTACTTTCTTTTTCTTTTTACCCATAAACACCTTCTTGTAAACGATCTCGGCGATTATCCGCCGCTATGATTATGGACTGAAAAAGAAAATTTTATTCGATCTAATTCAAATCGTAAACGATAGTGTACGGCCCGTCGTTGATCTGGTCGATGGTCATATCGCCGCCGAATACGCCCTTTTTGGGCGTGACGCCGTTTTCTTTGAGTTTTTCAAGAAAATACTCGTAAGTCCGGTTTGCCTGTTGGGGCTCTTCGGCTTCGGTAAAGCTCGGTCTGTTCCCGTGGCCGACATCGCCAAGCAGCGTAAATTGAGATACGGCGAGTATCTCTCCTTTCACGTCTTTTACGGATAAGTTCGACTTTCCGTTTTCATCCGGAAAAATACGGAGATTGCATATCTTTTTCGCAAGAAGGTCAGCCGATTGATAAACGT
>CACXHH010000186.1 GCA_902767455.1 uncultured Eubacteriales bacterium | reverse complement strand
GAAAGGTTGAGATAATCGTCGGATAGCATAGGCGCGTCGTATTCGCCGATATACACGTCGATAGCGTTTTTCTCGGCGTAGTCCAGCCCGCCTATATGGTCGAAGTGACCGTGCGTAAGCAAAACGGCGCCTATCGACAGCGAATTTTTCTCTATAAACGAACTAACGAAGCCGTCGGAAGCGCCGCAGTCTATCATGAGCGACTTGCCGTTTTCGCCTTCGACGAAGTAAATCTTCGAGCGCATTTCGCCTACGGTCAGAGAAAGTATTCTTTTTATCATACGATGGCTCTGAATACGTCGATGATCTCTTTGGATTCTTTCAGCTTCTTTATAAGAAGGTCGAGATCTTCCTTTTTGTTGAGCTTAACCGCCATATCGGCAACCGAAGTTTTGGTTTTCGCGTCTATTCTGCCGTTGAAGGAAATGCAGAACAGCCCGAGTATCGAGCACGCCGACGACACGATATACATAAGCGGAGCTTTTTCGGTGCCCTGTATTTTCAGGCTTACGACGTAGCCTTCGCCTGCTTTTCCCGTCCACTCTGCGGGAAGGATCCTTTCGGTGTCTTCACGGCGGATATTCGGACAGTCGGCTCTGTGTACGGTAACGCCGCGCCCGCGGGAAACGAAGCCGATTATCTTGTCGCCCGGAACGGGGTTACAACAGCCCGCAAACCTTATAAGAAGTCCGTCAACGCCCTTTATTACGACGTCGCCCGAGGACGCGCGCCCCGAAATACTGTTGGGCGAGCTGTAATGCGAAACTTGCGGCGGAGCTTCCTTTTTGTGGATATCGATAAATTTATAGAGTACCTGCTGCGGAGAAACTGCGCCGCAACCTACCGCCGCGTACATTTCTTCGGGGGTGTTGAAGTTGAGTTTTTCCGAAACCTTCTCGAAGTTGGCGTTGGTCATAAGCTGAGAGAACACGTAACCTTTGAGTTTTGCTTGATTTTCAAGCATCGACTTACCGATCTTCACGTGTTCTTCAGCCATGTTGCGCTTGAAGAAGGACTTGATTTTTGCTCTCGTAGACGGAGCGGCAACGAATTTGAGCCAGTCCCACGAAGGACCTTTTGAATTTTTATTCGTTATAATTTCAACGATATCGCCCGTTGAAAGATTAAAGCTTAAAGGAACTATCTTGCCGTTTACTTTCGCGCCGACGCACTTATTGCCTACTTCCGTGTGTATCCTGTAAGCAAAGTCTACGGGCGTGGAGCCTTGCGCAAGGCTTATAACTTCGCCCTTCGGCGTGAAAACGAGAACTTCCTGATAGTAAATGTCGCCTTTTAAGGACTCGACGAAGTCGGTAGAGTTTAAGCCGCTCTGCCATTCCATTACTTCTCTTATCCAGGAAAGACGTTTATCGAAGTCGTTTTCGTCGGTTTTCTGCTCCTTATATTTCCAGTGCGCGGCTATACCGAATTCAGCCGTTTTGTGCATCTCGAAGGTGCGGATCTGTATCTCGACGTATTGACCGTAAGAAGTTACTACCGTCGTGTGTAGGCTTTGATACATATTCGCCTTCGGCATGGCGATATAGTCCTTGATCCTGCCGGGGAGCGGAACCCATTTTTTGTGGATCTTTCCTAAGATTTCGTAGCATTCGTCGACCGTTTCGACGATAACGCGAACGGCTGAAAGGTCGTAAATCTGGTCGAGCGTTTTGCCGCGCGTCTTCATCTTTTTGTAGATGGAATAGAAGTGTTTCGGTCTTCCGATCACTTCGCCTTTGATGCCCGAATCGTCCAGTATCGCTTTAAGGTCGGAAGCGACCGAATAGACGAGTTTTTTACGCTCTTTAAGCTCGGTCGCGATATGAACTTTAAGATACTCGAAAGCTTCGGGATCGAGATATTTCAAGCATAAGTCTTCAAGTTCGCACTTTATCTGCGAGATACCGAGCCTTCCCGCAAGCGGCGCGTAAATATCGAGCGTTTCGTGCGCGATGGCTTGCTGGCGCGCGTGCGACAAAAAGTTGAGCGAGCGCATGTTATGAAGCCTGTCGGCAAGCTTGATTATGATAACGCGTATATCGCGCGCCATCGACACGAATATCTTTTTGAAGTTTTCGGCTTGCTCTTCTTTTTGAGATTTGAACTCTATTTTTTCAAGCTTGGTGACGCCTTGAACGAGCGTTAAGACTTCGTCGCCGAACTCTCTTTGTATATCGCCTTCCGATACGGAAGTATCTTCTATCGTGTCGTGCAAAAAAGCCGCGCAGATAGTCTTATAGTCGAGCCCGAGATCGATAAGTATCTTACTGACGCAACACGGGTGTATAAAATACTCTTCACCCGAAGCGCGTTTCTGACCTTCGTGAGCTTTCTGCGCAAAATAATAGGCTTTGATTATTTCATCCGCCTCTTCGGGCGGATAACATTTTTTAATGATTTCAAGGATTTCAAACATATTTTTTATGAAAATTACCGCAACGTCGTCGTGCGGTATCGTTTTCGCGTTCTTCTTGAAAAGGCTTTTTATTGCTGTACGCTTAATTTTTCGACTTCCGAATATATTTTGGAAGATTCGAGATTTGTCTTTATAGTCGGGTTATATCTTAAATTGCCTTTATTGAAGTAAAAAATACCGAGTTCGATAAATACTTCGAGTACGAATATTATCTGCATTTTGTGGTAACCGAACGAACATTTGCTCGCAAATTCCACGCTCGACTCGGCTTTGAAATATTCCTGCTCGCGTAGCTTTTTATAAATATCCGCAAACACGCTTTTTTCCGTTTGAAGTTTGGAATACGGATACGCGCGTTGCGAACGATTTATAAAAGTTTCGCCAAGCCCTAAAAACGGTACGTTTCCGAGCGGTCTGTCCAGATAGATTATTCGCCTATAACCCGTTACGTTATGCGTGGTTATTCCGACGACGACGTTGTTTACGAGATTTTTGTTAGCCGTTTCGTAAAGCGATTTGTCGAGATTTACAAGTTGGTGGTATTTCTGAACGTTGTCGGGGTTATAAAGGGCAAAAATCGTGCCGAAGTGCTTTTCGGAAAACTCTTCGACGAGATTTTCGGTCATCGTCTGAGAAACGAACAGATAGTCGTCGTTGTCGTTTACAGCCGTCAAAAGGCTTTCGCGGAAGGCGTCGAGCGTTATCTTTTCGGACGGCTCGACGACGTATTCAACGTCTTTAACGTAACCTTTAAGCGATTCTTCGTGATTAAAAACTGAAACGTTCGGCTCAAAAATAATGTGCTTCTCGGCGCCGGAAGCCAAAAGTTCTTTCTTTGCCGCGGCGTTAAAGTAAAGCATATCTATATACTTACTTCTTATCGACAAGTGCGGGGAGCCGATCTTTATGGGCATTACGAAAAGTTCCGTCGCTTTGAGCGCAAAAAGCGGTTTTTTGTTGCCCGTGCCGAACGGTTCGAGCATATTTATCTCTTTCGCAAGCTTTATCGGGAAGGGTTTATCGAGCAGGATATCGGCTGATTTCGACGGACGGAAGCACGAAAAATCATACTTTTTATCGACGTATTCTTCGATTTCTGTTCTGAACGCTTCAAACTCTTCGGCAGAGATGGTTATACCCGCCGCCTGACCGTGACCGCCGAAATCAATAAGATGAGATTTACAAGCGGATATCGCTTCGTAAATATTGATAGATTCGACCGAACGGGCAGAGCCGTGCAATTTTCCGTCGTTATTGACGAAAAGAATAACGGGGCGCGAGAACTCTTCTACGAGCCTTGCGGCGATTATACCGACGAGCCCGCTGTTCCAGCTATCGTCCTGTAAGATGACTATCTTTTTGTCGTAAGCGCGGTTTATGAGCTTTTCGCGCGCGCTTTTGTATAGCGTTTCACACTCTTGCTGACGGCGTTGATTGAAGGAATTGAGCCTTAACGCAAGACGCTCGATACTGTCCTTGTCGCGAGCGAGCATAAGCTGCAACGCCGAGTGCGCGTCGCCCATTCTGCCCGCCGCGTTTATACGCGGAGCAATGGTGAACGCCAAGCTCGTGGAAGTTACGTCTTTGACGTTACATACGGCTATAAGTTCGTTTATAGGCGCGGAAGCTCTTCCGCTTCTGATAAGTTTTACGCCTTCATAGACGATATCTCTGTTTTCGCCGATAAGCGGCATGCTGTCCGCAATGGTCGCAATAGCTACGAGATCAAGGTATTTATACGCCTTGTCGCCAAGTAGCGCACAGGCTATCTTGAAGGCGACGCCCGCGCCGCAAAGCCACGGAAAACTGTTCTTTGACGGTATCTTGCAGTTTACGCAAAGACAATCGGGAAGGATTTCGGGAAGTTCGTGGTGGTCTGTGACTATTACGTCAACGCCTAAACTCTTTATATATTCGACCTGATCTTTACAACTGATACCGCAGTCAACGGTGATGATAAGATCGGGAAAATGTTCTTCGATAAGTTTGTCGATCGTTTCGTTATTGAGCCCGTAACCGTCGGCGCGTTCGGGAACGTACGGAATAGTGTTTACGCCGTATTCCGTAAGCGCCGAGCATAAGACGGTGGTAGCCGAAACGCCGTCGGCGTCGTAGTCACCGTAGACGATGACCGTTTCTTCGCCTTCTTTTGCAAAGTTTATCCTTTCGACAGTTTCTTTAACGCCGAGAAGGTCGAACGGATTTGAAAAATGGTGTTTGCCGGGGTTTAAAAAGCTTTTTATCTCTTCGTCGGACCTGATACCACGGTTATACAAGATTTCGGCAGTTTCGGAAAAAAGCCCAAACTTTTGGGCTATTTCTTCTATCTTGCTTTTATCGTATTCGGTTTTTAGTTCGCTATGTATAACCATCGTAAAAAAAACTCGACGGGCGGAAAAAGACTCCCGCCCGCCGAAACCTGTTATTGATTATTTGTTGTTTTCAGTAGAAACAGCGCCTTTGTAACCCTTGTTGCTTTCCTTTTTGGCTTTGATCTTTTTAGATATCTTTCTGAAAAGAACCCAGAAGGAAGGAGCAAGAAGTACGGACGAGAACGCGCCTGCAAGAAGACCGAAGATTATCGGGAGAATAAACTCAGCGATAGTCGAAACGGAGAAGAACGCGAGAACTACTACCATTACGAGCGTGGTGACCGTCGTAAGAATAGTTCTGTTGAGCGTATCTTTTATAGCAAGGTTGGCTATCTCTACGTCCGTCTTGTCTTTTGCGGAAGAAGTTTTCAATTCT